>JABBBF010000115.1:2032-17128 GCA_018607545.1 SAR92 clade bacterium
GAAACTATGGCGATAGGCCAGAAATAGAAGGGTGCCAGAGAGAGGGGCAGCAATGCCCCCGAGACAAACAGGGCAAGAAATCTCTGCCCGCGGGCCAGGCGCATCATAGGGTGATTTTCTTTACTTCCAGACTGGTGATTTTGCGCTTATCGCCAGCCACCACTTTAAAGCCAAAGCCGTCTATAGTGATGGTTTCATCAAGGCTCGGCAGTCGGCCAAAGGCGTGCAGAACTAGGCCGCCAACCGTATCGAATTCATCGTCGGCAAGGCCAACGTCAAAGAATTCATTAAAGTCGTCAATTTCGGTGATCGCTTCCACGGTGAAAATATCGTCGATCTTGTGGCGAATCTGCGCCTGTTCGTGCTCATCGGTTTCATCTTCGATCTCACCGACAATCTCTTCGAGAATATCTTCAATGGTCAGTAGGCCGGAGACGCCGCCGTATTCATCGACCACAATGGCCATATGGTAGCGCTGTTCACGGAATTCCTGCAGCAGAACATTGAGGCGTTTGCTCTCGGGAATAATGGTCGCAGGACGCAACAGTGACTGCAGGTTAAATGAGCTTTTGTCAGAGAGCAGCAGCGGCAGCATCTCTTTGGCCAGCAGTATGCCTTTAACGTCGTCTGAGGATTCGCCGACCACTGGAAAGCGTGAGTGCTGGGAGGTAATGACCACTTCGAGAACCTGCTCGAGGCTGAAGTCATCTTCGATAATCACCATCTGCGAGCGCGGGATCATGATCTCCCGGGCCTGCTGGTCGGAGACCTTTAGGGCGCCCTCCATAATTTGCAGTACGCTGGCATCAATAATCGATTCGTTTTCGGCGCTGCGCAGCATATCGGCAACATCGTCGCAGTTTTTCGGATTAGGTGAAAAAGCCTGCCCAATCTTTGCAAAGAAAGATTTTTCTGATGTGCTGTTGGATGATTCTTCGTTCATGATTTTTCTCGTTAGTGACCGACCATGGGTCGATCTGTAGGTTGTTCTGTAGATGGTTCTGTAGGTTCATAGGGGGGTGGGAAGTCCAGCCCCAACATAATGGCTGTTTCCAGCGCTTCCATCTCTTTGGCATCTGCATCGTCAATATGATCGTACCCGAGAAGATGTAGTACACCATGGACAATAATATGTGCCCAATGTGCCTTTGAGGTTTTTTGTTGCTCGCTGGCCTCGCGGTTAACCACTGGCGCACAAACCACCAGATCACCAAGAATTGGCAGAGCCTCTGGGGTTACCGCATCAAAGGGGAAGCTGAGAACATTGGTAGCACCGGTTTTCCCGCGGAACTGTTGATTGAAATTGGCACTTTCCTGTTCGTCGACTATGCGCAGGTTGAGTTCAGGGTTATCGCGTTCGTCGCGAATTGCAGCGCTGGCCCAGCGCTTAATACTGCCCTCGTCCGGTGCTTCTTCAGAGGGGCAGGCCATCTGAATGTCGATAGATAGATTCATTAGTTGTTTATAGTCGTCTCTTTAATGGCCTAGTCGTCTTTTTCATGGGCATCATAGGCATCTACGATACTTTGAACAATAGGGTGGCGAACGACATCGCGAGAGATAAAGTGGGTGAAGCTGACTTCTTCAACATCTTTTAGTACTTCACAGGCGTGAACCAGGCCGGACTTAACGCCGCGCGGCAGATCGACCTGCGACATATCGCCGGTAATCACTGCGGTTGAGCCAAAGCCGATACGAGTCAGGAACATTTTCATCTGCTCCCTTGTGGTGTTCTGGCTCTCGTCGAGCAGGATAAATGCGCCATTTAGGGTGCGGCCGCGCATATAGGCGAGTGGCGCGATTTCAATGACATTGCGCTCCTGCAGTTTGGCCACCGTCTCAAAACCGAGCATCTCGTGGAGTGCGTCGTAGAGCGGGCGCAGATAGGGATCTACCTTCTGGGCCAGGTCGCCAGGCAAAAATCCGAGTCTCTCTCCGGCTTCCACCGCCGGGCGCACCAGCAGTATTCGTTCCACCTCGTCGCGCAACAGTGCTTCAACAGCACAGGCCACCGCCAGATAGGTTTTCCCCGTGCCCGCTGGGCCAATACCAAAATTAACGTCGTGGGTTTGAATCGCGCGCACATAGCGCTGCTGATTTAGACCACGAGGTTTAATATTGCCTTTCTTGGTGCGGATAACGGAGAAGCTCTCGACATTGTCGACGGGCTGCACATTGCTGCTGGACGGAGTTTGCGTCATAGGCGCCTCTTTTCTGAGTGATGGGCTAAATGATTGGCTGGAATGCTGTAGATTGAGGTGAACTTCCTCTGGGGATAGCTCGGCGTAGTGGGCCGTCTCTTGGTAGAGGTTGTAAAGCACTTCGCTGGCACACTGAGCTGCAACTGCACCACCATAAACGGCAAAAAAATTGTCTCGCGAGCGAATTTCGACATCGAGACGCTGCTCGATTAGGCGAAGATGTTCATCAAATTGACCGCAGAGAGATGCAAGGCGTCGAGCGTCGTTGGGCTCGAGAGTAATGCTAGAGGCAGATGGCTGGTTATCCAATCTATTCAATAGTGCTGTTGATCCATTATTAGTTGTCTTAATGCAAGCATAGCGCGATCTGTTGAACAGCGTAAACACTTTTTGTTACACAGATATTATAAGAAACGCGCTGCTTAAAATGATCGCTTATAAGCATTAGCCTTTATGTAGATAGACTAGAGCAGGTCGCCGCGCAGAGAGTTGGGCAGCGCCTCGGTGATAGAGGCCTCGACAAACTGGCCAATCAGGCTGTGATCATTGCTGCGGAAATTAACCACGCGGTTGTTTTCCGTGCGACCCTGCAACTGTCCCGGGTCTTTCTTCGAAATACCGGTTACCAGCAGAGTCTCTTGCTTGCCAACCATGCGGCGGCTGATTTCAGCGGCGTTCTGGCTGATGCGATCCTGAAGTATTTTCAGGCGCTGTTTTTTCACAGCTTCGGGCGTGTTGTCCGGCAGGTCTGCGGCCGGTGTTCCGGGTCTGGCGCTGTAGATAAAGCTAAATGAGGTGTCGAAGCCGATATCATTAATCAGCTTCATAGTTGCCGAAAAGTCATCTTCGCTCTCATTGGGGAAGCCAATAATAAAGTCTGAAGAGATACTGATATCCGGTCGGATCTCACGCAATCGACGGATCTTTGATTTGTATTCGATCGCCGTGTGGCCGCGCTTCATAGCCATCAGTATACGGTCGGAACCGCTCTGCACCGGCAGGTGGAGATGGCTGACCAGTTCTGGAATCTGTGCGTAGGCCTCGATAAGTGCGTCGGAAAACTCTACTGGATGAGAGGTGGTGTAGCGAATTCTGTCGATGCCATCGATACCTGCCACATAGGGCAGTAGCTCGGCAAAGTCACAGGTCGTGCCGTCGGGCATATCACCGCGATAGGCGTTTACATTTTGGCCCAATAGATTAACTTCGCGGACACCCTGTTCGGCGAGGGCGCTGATTTCGGCGAGTACATCGGCCATCGGGCGGCTTACTTCTTCGCCCCTGGTGTATGGAACTACGCAGAATGAGCAGTACTTTGAGCAGCCTTCCATAATCGAGACAAAGGCCGAAACGCCATCTGCCTCTGGGGTTGGCAGGCGGTCAAATTTTTCGATTTCCGGAAAGCTGATATCCACCACAACTGTGCCATCACTCTTGCGGGTTTCCATCATCTCCGGCAGGCGATGCAGTGTCTGCGGGCCAAAGACTAGATCGACAAAGGGTGCGCGCTTGGCGATAGCCTCGCCTTCCTGGCTGGCTACACAGCCGCCGACACCGATAATCAGATCCGGGTTTGAGGCTTTTAAATGCTTCCAGCGACCCAGCTGGTGAAAGACTTTTTCCTGGGCTTTTTCTCGTATTGAGCAGGTGTTGAGCAGGATAACATCGGCCTCTTTGGGGTCGTCTGTCGCCACCATCTGATGACTCTCGCCGAGCAGGTCGCCCATGCGCGCCGAATCATACTCATTCATCTGGCAGCCGTGGGTGACGATATGCAATTTTTTTACTGGTTTCGATGTCATCGGATTGGTTAATCTTTGATCAAATGTTGAGGTCGAGCATTATAGCTGTGCCCGCTTAATTCGCAACATAAAGCAGTGCTATAAGACGTTCTTGTGCTATTATTGCGGCCCTTTAACAGCAGCAGATTGTGTGTACTTTGATGTCTAATCAGCCAATTTACAGAATCACATTTTTTAACCAGCAAGAAGTCTATGAGATTTATGCCCAGCATGTTTTTCAGAGCGATCTCTGGGGCTTTCTCGAAGTCGAGGAGTTTATCTTTGGTGAGCGCTCACAAATGATCGTTGATCCCGCTGAAGAAAAATTAAAAAATGAGTTCTCCGGTGTTAAGCGCAGCTTTATTCCGATGCAGTCTGTGGTGCGTATTGATGAAGTGGAAAAGGAGGGCGCCGGAAAAATAACCGAAGTGTCCGGCTCTGCAGTCGGCAATGTTCGTCCGTTCCCCTTTCCGTCAATGGTCGGTTCGAAACCGATTAAAGATTAAAATAATAAGATTGGCCAGGTATCAATACTGAGATAGTTGGTTGTGGTATGACTCAAGCCCATTTTTAATGGCGTGTTATCGCGTTTCAGGGTGTTGAAGTAATGAATTTTAGAGGTATCTATGACTCAAGAAGCGCTTGATTTGCTCCCCTATGAGTTCGCGCGTGCCAACCGGGTGCTGCGTGATGATGGCGAATTGCTGTTGGGGCCAGATGCGCCGGATTGGGCAATCGCTGAAGTGTCCAGAATTACCAGTGGCGACCTTAAGGTTAGCGATATAGCCGACGAAGATTTCGACGCTCTGCTCAGCAAGCTCTACAGCGGTACGCAGAATTCCTCTGAAGCGGTAATGGCAAATATCCAGGATTTTGTCGATCTTGAGTCTGCTGCGGCAGAGATTGAAGAGGCCGGCGATCTCCTCGACGCGGAAAACGATGCGCCAATAGTGCGATTGTTAAATGCGATCCTGGCCGAATCCCTAAAAGAGAACGCCTCGGATATCCATATTGAACCCTACGAAAAAGAAGCCCTGGTTCGTTTCCGTCTCGATGGCGTTCTACGCACTGTACTGACCCCCTCTATTCAGATCGCGCCGCTGTTGATTTCGCGCATTAAAGTTATGTCAAAGCTGGATATTGCCGAGCGACGTCTGCCCCAGGATGGGCGCATGGCTGTGCGCCTCGGTGGCCGCAGTATTGACCTGCGAGTTTCCACCATGCCCTCAAGTCACGGAGAGCGCGTGGTAATGCGACTGCTGGATAAAGATACCGGAAAGCAGCAGACCAATGACCTAGGTATGCCGGAGAAGACCAAAGAGCAGCTGCTTGAGCTGATTTCGCGGCCCCACGGAATTATTCTGGTGACCGGTCCTACGGGGTCGGGTAAAACCACTACGCTGTATTCAGCTCTGCAGCAGATGGATCGCAAGCAGCGCAATATTATGACCGTTGAGGATCCAGTGGAGTACGATCTTCCCGGTATCAGCCAGACGCAGATTAATCTGCGTGCCGGTATGACCTTTGCCCGCGGCCTGCGCGCTATTTTGCGTCAGGATCCGGATGTGATTCTGATCGGTGAGATTCGCGATGGCGAGACTGCCGAGATTGCCACCCAGGCCAGTTTGACGGGTCACTTAGTGCTCTCGACACTGCACACCAATACGGCTGCAGGCGCGGTAACCAGATTGCAGGACTTGGGAGTCGACAGCTTCCTGTTGGCATCCACGGTGCGCGGTATCGCCTCTCAGCGACTGGTGCGGAAACTCTGTACCCAGTGTCGGGAAAAAGTGCAGCCCAATGAATTTAATCGCAATCTGCTGCAACTGCCGGAAGGCGCGGAAGTCTTCCAGTCCCATGGTTGCGCCGAGTGTAATAATACGGGCTTTATCGGTCGTCAGGCACTCTTCGAGCTGGTTACCGTGGATCCTCAATTGCAGACATTGATCCATGAGAATGCCGGCGAACTGGAGCTTGAAAATCTGATTCGTCGCACCGTGCCGAGTATTCGCGATGCCGGTTTCGACCTGGTTCGTGAGGGTGTCACTACTATCGAAGAAGTTCTTCGCGTCACCAGCGTGTAGCCATGGCAGCCTTCGACTACGCCGCTTATGACACCGCCGGCAAAAAGGTAAGCGGGGTTATAACTGCCGACTCCGAACGCCATGCCCGGCGCCTGCTAAAAGAGAAGAGCTTACTGCCCTCGGCGGTAAAAGAAGTCAGTACCTCATCGCAAGCAGTGAGCAGCGGTGGTCGCGAGGCGCGGGTTAATAATTTCGATCTATCACTGCTGCTTCAGCAACAGGCGATTCTTATTCAGTCAGGCCTGCCCCTCGAAGATGCGTTGCGCATGACCATTGAGCAGGCGGAAACGGAAAAGCAGCGCCGCATGTTACAGAGCTGGCGCAGTGAAATTACCGAGGGCCGAAGTTTTTCCGAGGCCCTGCGTCGCTCGCCCTATAAAATTCCTGAAAGTGTGGTTGCCGGTATCAGTGTCGGTGAGGAGAGCGGCCACCTACACGAAGTACTGATGCGGCTCGCCGAAGATATTGAAACCAGCGCGGAGAATCGCAAGACCATCAGTCGCGCGATGATCTATCCGGCAACCCTGATTAGCACCTCAATTATTGTTGTGGCGATTATGATGGTCTGGGTCGTGCCAAAAATTACCGCTATCTTTGCCAGCTCTAACCGCGAGCTGCCGCTGATCACCAGAATTGTTATCAATGTCAGTGAGTTCACCCAAAGCTATGGGTTGTATGCCCTAATTGTGGCATTCGGGTTATTTGTCCTGTTTGCTCAGGCAATGAAAAACCCTCAGCGCAAAGAGCGCTGGCACGCCTTTATGCTGTCTTTGCCCGGCATGGGTCGCTGGATCCGTATGGCCAATATAGCCGACTGGTCGCGCAGTCTCGGTGTGCTGCTGAATAACGGTGTGCCGGCTCTTGCCGCCTTAAAAATCTCTTCATCAGTCGTTAATAACTTGCATCTTCGTCGCAAGATGGAGGGCGTGACCGAGGCTATGCGCCAGGGTAGCAGTATGCAAAAAGCACTGCAGGATGGCGATCTGGGCAGTGGCTTCCTGGTTCATATGGTGGGTAGCGGAGAGGCTTCCAGTGAGCTGGATAAAATGCTTTTGCGGGTATCGGAATATTATTCACTGCGTCTAAGTAATGCAGTAGAAGTATTTTTGAAGTTGATGAATCCGCTGCTGATTATTTTTATGGGAATGATCATCCTGTCCGTAGTGGCCGCAGTGATGCTGCCAATTATGGATATGAACAATATGATTTAAGTAGCGGTTAATTAAAGTTTTTAGTGATTAAATTTTGAGGATGTCACAGATGGTAGTTGTTAAAAAACAGGCGGGTTTTACGCTGATTGAGATGATGGTTGTGGTGGTAGTGATTGCGCTGCTGGGTGCGATGATTGGGCCGACACTGTTTAAAAAGGTGCAGCAGGCAGAACAGACACGCGTTGCCCAGGATATTCGCGTGATTGAAAGCGCGCTGAAATTTTACCGTCTGGATAACTATCGTTACCCAACTTCAAGTCAGGGTTTGGGCGCATTGATTTCCAATCCCGGTGGCCTGGATAACTGGAGTGGTCCCTATCTGGAAAAAGAACCAGTTGATCCCTGGGGTGAACCCTACAAATACGCCAATCCTGGTCGCCGCGGTAAAGAAGTCGATATCTATACGCTGGGTGTTGATAACCAAGAGGGTGGTGAAGGCTCCAATGCAGACTGGGGCAATTGGAATATTAAGTAAAGCTGGCGCTTTTTTTAAGGCTAGTTAAGCGTCAAAAAATGGTTAATGCAATATGAGACAGTCGCGCAGTCGTCAGGGCGGTTTTACACTAATTGAGATTAGCGTGGTTGTGATTATCTTGGCCACCATCTCCGCGATGAGTCTATTTGCCATCAATCAGGCATTCGATCGACGCTATAAAAGTCAGGCAGACAATTTACTGGTCTGGCTTAATCAGCTCTCCGATCAGGCGGCCCTTGAGGCTGTCCCCTATGGAGTGATAGGCAATCCAGATGAGTCGCAAAAACCCGTGCGCGCTCTTCGTGTCGCTGCCTACTATCGCCAGCACTGGTTTCCCGTCACCTTCCCGGATTCCTTTTCCATGGAAAAGGGTGCTCGCATTGAATGGATTGTTTCCACAGATGCACTTTATGAAGAGGCAGGTGAATACACCGATACAGAAGATGACAAAACACTGGTTCCTGTAATTGCTTTTATGCCCGATGGCTATGTTGAGCCCAGCGCCGAGATGATTTTGACCTTTGAGTCGAGTCCGCTCAGCTTTAAATACCGCTGGGATGAAGAAGTCGCAGCAGTAGTTGTTAAAAGGCTGGTGCCATGAAACGCTCTGTAGGGACTCCTCGCGCGGCCGGTTTTACACTTATTGAGGTGGCCGTTGCGCTGAGTATTCTCGGCTGGGTTATGGGCAGCGCCCTATACCTGGTGCAGCAGTACGCCGATGAGCGCGTCCGCCTGCGCGAGCAGTTTTACTCAGCGCAGGTATCATGGAACCATCTTGTAGAACGTTATCAGGATGCCGAAAAATGGACGGCGAGAAGTATAAAGTCAAAACGTCCAATAAAAGGTATCGATACGCAGGGTGATTACGATTGGCGTTGGGAGTTGGAGATCAAAGAGGCGATGGGCAATGATCTCTATCGCCACCAAGTCGAGGTTGGGCTGCCTGACAGCGAGCGCAATCGGGCTGCGCTGTTTGTCTATCTGGTTGTCAAAGACTGATGGCTAAACAATTACCCTCGCGCTCTAAAAGCGCCATCTATAAAACTCAGTCCGGTTTCACGCTTGTCGAAGCGGTTGTCTCACTGATGCTTCTGGCGGTGATGTCGGTGATGTCCTACCAGGCTGTCGAGGTTATCCTCGGTGCCAATGAGCGCAGCCGCAGCACCTTGTCTAATGAGGCGCAATTGCATCGGGCCTGGCAGGTTATTAACCGGGATATGTTTCATCTGCGACCGCGAGTTTTTGCCGATGGTCTGGGTTCAAAAGAACCGGCCTATTTAACGGATCCAGACCAGTTTGGTGTGCGCTTTAGTCGCGGGGCGGGGCCGTTGACGGCATATAACCCCACCGGTGTCAGTCGCATTGAATACCGCCTTAATGCAGAGGATCAGTTGGAGAGGCGCTCCTGGCCGATTACCGCGACGTCTCTCAACGACGATGGCAATCGGCTGATACTGCTGGACAATGTTAGAAATGTCGACATTGAGCAGCTCTCCCGTGCAAAGCAGTTTGTGCCTGACTGGCCGCCACTCAATGAGACACACAGCCCGCTCAGTTTGCCAAGGATGATTCGTATTACCATTACCATGCTCAACGGTTCGGAAACTAGCCGCCTAATTCCCGGTCTCGATTTTGATCCGCAAGTAGGGCGAAATAATGCTGATTCCAGCGCTAATGATTCCGATGATAGAGAGTAATCAGCCTATGCCTGCGGCGAAACCGACGCTTGATTATGCGCCTCGTCAGCGCGGTGTCGCTCTTTTGGCGACGCTTATTCTCACTCTCGCCGTGACTATCATTCTCGGCAACATATTCTACCGTCATCAGATTCAGGTCTCTCAGGCTGCCGGATCCCTGCACGGTGATCAGGCCGTATTGCTAGCAATCAGTGCCGAGAGTTGGGCTAGAGATATTCTTCTAGCTGAAAATGACGACGTCAACACCGACCATTTTCAGGAAGATTGGGCGCAGGCTATCCCGTTTCTGCCGGTGGATGGAGGCAGTATCGCCGGCTGTATAGTAGATTTGCAGTCGCGCTTTAACCTTAACAGTCTCAGTAACTACACAGCGTCTTCCTTAAAAAAAGAGATGGATGGCACCAGCGTTGGCCATGCTCAAGTCTGGGAAAGCCTTCTGCAGTCTTTGGGTTATACGCTTGATGCCTCGAGAGTTGCGGTGATAGTCGACTGGCTCGATAAAGATGATTCTCGGATTAACTCCTACGGAGCAGAACAATCTGAATACAGTCTCTATGATCCACCGCGGTTCCCCCACAACGGTATGATTTCAGATGCTGGTGAGTTGGCTGCAATGGAGGGCTACAACCTGTGGGATTTACAGCTGCTTACTCCCTGGATAACCGCATTGCCTGAGGTCACCCCGATCAATATTAATACTGCGTCAGAGCAGATGCTGTTGGCAATGAGTAATGGTATGGGTGTGGAATTTGTCGACCTGGTTGTCAGCGGTCGCCCCTACACTGATCTCGCAGCGTTTTATGGGGCAATCAACCAGTATTTGATGATCGGCGAAGCGCAGGTTCAGGCGCGCTGGCCAGCGGCACTCGTCGGTGTAAAAACAGCATTTTTCCAGTTAAATACTGAAATTACACTGGGGCAATCAAAGCTGCAGGTAAAAAGTATAATGCACCGTGAAGGGCGCGGTGCTCCGGCGGTAATAAGTCGTGAGATAACGGTTGTACCCGCCGGGGTTACAACGTTACTATTTGCTAGCATTGCAGATGATGATTCTGGCGCTGAAGCTGATGATAATGAAAGCGATAAAAAGTATTATATGCAGCCTCTCTGTGAAGCAATACCTAACAACTATAACGCCGATTACTAGGGAATGTTCTAAATGACATTATCTGTTGACCATATTCACCACCTTGACCGCCATCTGGTCGCTGAGGGGGGGGAACTCAAATCTATGGCACTCTGGGTGCCATCAGAGCGTGTCACTGTGCATCGTATTGATGCACCGACTGCCCCGCAGAGAAAGTGGTCGGAGCTGATTCCATGGATTCTCGAAGATCGTCTTTTACAGCCTGTGGAAGATATGCACTTTGTTATAGGTGCAGTCACAGGTGATAAAAAGCAGGTAGATGTTACGGTGGTTAGCAAGCAGGATATGCGCGAGTGGTTGCGAATTGCCGAGAATGCCTCAGTAACGCCCACTGCGCTGGTTGCCGATTATTTTGCGCTGCCCGTTGAAGAGGGGCGTATCAGTATGGTCTGGCGCGAAGGCTTGTTTCTTGTGCGCGATACTAACGGTGGTGGATTCGCTGCTGCCCCAGCACTGGCCTGGAGTATGGTACGCCGTTTGATCGACGCTGCGGAGTTAGCCCCGCGACTGTCTATCTCGTTGCCGGATGAAACTCTTGTTCCAGAAGATTTGCGCGGGGAAGCGGACATTAACGCCAGTGATATTGACTGGCCGCTCTCAGAGTTACCGCTCTCAGCCAATCTTTTAACTGGCGAATTTGCACCCTCTGCGAAGCGAGTAGGCAATGGATTCTGGCTGTCTACCACCGCGCTTTTGGTATTGGTGGTGGTATTGGGCTTTGGCTACCTCCAGGTCTCTAACGCGATGCTTGCAGAGACAGTTACCAACCTTGAAAAGCAGGTCAGCTCAGGGTTTGGTAATGTTTTTGCCGGGAAAAGAGCTAAACCGGAAAATGTCAGGGCCAGTGGCGAGTTGCTCCTGGCTGATTTATTTAAACAGCGAGAAAGTTCAGGGGCTCCGGCTATGCGAGCTCTGTCTGGTCTCGACAAATTTATGACTGCTTGCAACTGTGATTTGGTCTCCCTGTCGGCAAGTGGTTCCAAGATTCAGCTAGAATTGAAAAATGCCAATACATTGAAAGCAGCAATACTTGAGGTCCCGGGGTTTAAAATCACTAGTGCGCAGGTTGGCGAGATAACCACGATTGATCTGCTAGAGGTGAGTCAACCATGAATATGTCCAACAACCTCGGCAGCTGGTTCTCTGGCTTGCAGCCTCGGGAGAGATTAATTATTAAGGTTGGCGCAGGGCTGTTAGCTATCGCTGCTATTTACATGGCACTGCTGCCCGCCATGCAGAAAAACACCGAACTCGAGCAGCGTTATAAGCGTCTGAGCGAAGATATACAGTGGCTGCGTGAGCAGAGTGAAGTGGTTAGGCGCCTCAATAGCAACTGTGCCGGACAGGCAATTCAGAGCGGCAAAAAGAAAGATGTCATTACTCGTATTGTAAGAAGAAACCAGCTAAAGCTACTTGGTTTTGAGCAGGGTGACACATCCTCTTATTCACTGTCAGTTAGCGGCCCCAGTCCAAATCGTCTATTACTGCTGATTCACCAATTGACCTGTCAGGGCCTGTCTCTTGATACCTTAGCGGTAAGGTCTTCCGCTGGCGCCAAAGCTGCTTACGCTGCTGATATTGAGGTGAGTTATGTTGAGTAAGGTATTTCAGCCACGCAAACTGCTATCAGTGTTCAGCGCTGGTTCTTTGGCCCAGCGAGCTATTGTTCTGAGCAATGTATTGCTGGTGTTGGTCTGTGTCATGTTGTTGACGATGGTTGCAATCCTCTACACCGGGGACAGCGAAACGGTTAAGCCCATACCTCGTGTTAAATCAAATACTGTCAGCCTGCGCTGGAACTGGTTTCGCGGCAGCAAGCCTGTCAATGAGGTTTCTGAGGTGCTGGAGTTGGAAAACGCGACGTTAAAGGCAACGCTTTTGGGGGTGATGATCTCCGACAGCATCTCATCAGCAACCATGACGTTTAACGGTAAACCACAAAAGGTCTACCATGTCGGCGATAAACTGGGATCCGATGTCACTATTGAGAAGATTGAGCCGTACCGCATAATCGTCAAGCAAAATGGAACCAACAAACAAATTGTGATGGCTAAAGCTGATAGCGTTATCGAGACAGAGCAGTCATCAGATAATACGGATGGGCAGCCTGACGATGGCGGTTTTGCCATGGCCAATATGTTTGGTGCTGTGCCGATCAGGGTAGATGAATATGGCAGTGGGTTTAAACTCAACAAACTCTCTGAAGAAATGAAGATGCTGGCGGATCTTGAAAATAATGATGTGGTTGTCGACGTGGGCGGAATTGGTGTTCAAGAGTTGATGTCGGACCCACAGCAGTGGATTAAATACAGCACACAGAGCAGTCTGCCAGTGACCGTTATTCGCGACGGGCAGCCAGTGGTCGTGTATGTTAACGCTGCCAGCCTGTCAGCTAAAATGTTACCGAAATTCGGATTGAATAAATAAAATGAGAAAAATAATGATTGACCAAAAAGTAGGTTTTGGCAAAAAGATTATGCGCTTTGTGGGGGCGCTCAGCTTAGTGGCCGCGATGGTTACTGAGGTGACTGCAGAGGAAAAGGTAAGAATTAATTTTCGCGATGCGGATATCCGCAGCGTGATTGAAAGTGTTGCAGAGATTACCGGTAAATCCTTTGTTCTCGACCCCCGAGTAAAAGGCAAGGTTACCATTATTGCGCCAGAGGCGATTGATGCTGACCTGCTATACAACGCCGCACTCTCCTCACTCCAGGTGCAGGGTTTCCAGGCGATCGAAGATGGCGTTGTCACACGTATCTTGCCATTTAATCAGGCCTTTACCTTCTCTGGTGGAAAGAGTGGCGACAACAAATTGATCACCAAGGTGATTAAGGTTCAGCACACTCAGGTGACCACATTGGTGCCAGTTTTAAAGCCAGTGATGAGTTCCGGATCGCGACTGCAGTCCTTTGCTCAAAGTAACGCCATTGTTGTCACAGATATCACCTCGAATATTAAGCGTCTGGAAGAACTTGTTGCCGAGTTGGATGATCCAGAGCAGACCGCTATTGAAGTGGTCTCGCTAAAGCATATTTCTGCCGGTGAAGCCGTGCATATCGCCACTCAGTTAAAGCAGCTGCAGAAGCAAGAGCTGTCACTGGTCGAAGACGGTATGAACAACCGAATTATTGTCAGCGGCCCAAGCACAGCGCGCCGTGCCTTTAGAACCATGTTGCAGACACTTGACCAGGAATCTACCAAAACCGGCAGTGTTGAAGTGATCTATCTGGACTTTGCCCGCGCCGCAGAGATAAAGCCAATAGTTGAAGGCATGTTGCGGTCGGATATCTTCCTGCGCCTTGCCGGCGAGTCTGGCACAGATCGCCAAACCAAACAGAAATCCGCCTATCAGATACAGATTGATGAGCTCAATAATGCCCTGGTTGTCGCAGCGCCTTCGGCTGTGGTCAGAGAGATTAAAGCGGTTGTCGGCAAGCTTGATCGCGCTAGACCCCAGGTATTAATTGAAGCGGTTATTGCTGAGTTATCCGAAGATCAGGCCAAGCGTCTCAGTGCTCAGTTAGCATATACCAGCAAGAATCGCGGCGGCTATCTCACCAAATTTGACAACCTTTTAGCCACAGTGCTCAGCACCGGTGCCGATGGCGATATCAGCGATGCTGATATCACAAATATTGGTAACGTATTGGGAACTGCTGCTACCACCATAGGCGTAGCTGGCGATTTTGACCCCATTACTGGAAAAGGCATTGGCTTATTAATTCAGGCATTAAAGACGGATGGCAGCACCAAAATACTCTCAACACCTTCGGTTGTCACCCTGGACAATGAAGAGGCGGCACTCTCTGTGGGTGAAGAAGTCCCCTTCCAGACCGGTAGTTTTACCAGCAGTAACAATGGCAGCAGTAATCCGTTTACCACCATTAATCGTGAAGAGGTGGGTGTAAAGCTCAAGGTGAAGCCGCAAATTAGTAAAGGCAATTCCGTGCGTCTTGAAATTGAACAGGAATCATCGAAAGTGAAAAGCGGTGAGCCCGGTCTGCAAACCACATCTAAGAGCACCATGAAGACCAACGTGTTGATTCAGGATGGCGAGTTATTGATATTGGGTGGACTGATTGAAGACCAAACCGATGGCAGCGCCACCAAGGTGCCACTGTTGGGAGATATTCCTCTGTTGGGCCGCCTGTTCCGCTCAACCAGCAATGAAGACTCCCAGTCAGTATTGATGATGTTTATTCGCCCGACCATTATCCGCACAGCTGAAGATGCACGTGAACTCTCCGAGGCTAAATACAAGCATCTGATTAAGCGCGATTTAGAGAGCGAAGAAGCGGGCTTGATTCAACCAATGCTTGATGAGTTTATTAATGAGGGGCAGTCAACCAAGTAGTACATGAGGCGCTATGAGCATTTATCTGCAACATTTTGCCCTTAAGCGAGAGCCATTCTCGATTGTCCCCGATCCTGGGTTTCTCTATCCCAGTATCTACCACCGACAGGCCGTAGCCCATTTAAAGTACGGCCTTGATCGCGAAG
>JABBBF010000144.1 GCA_018607545.1 SAR92 clade bacterium
CACAACCTTGCCAAGGTTGGGGTCGCGAGTTCGAACCTCGTTTCCCGCTCCAATTAAAAAACGCAAAACTTCGGTTTTGCGTTTTTTTTTGCCGCTTAGTTTTCCACAATAAGCTTTTCAAAACTATGCCAATACTCGACTTTATGGATTGCAAATATTGCGCTATCTGCACGGTTTTTATGGGGCCGCGTCGCTTTGCAAGGTTGGTTAAATAACGTTCATCGGACGCTGGGCGAAAATATTGAGGGTCTTTTAGACTTATTCGTTTTACAGACAAACAACAGGTTGCTTTCTTGTTATTCACGGTAACAAGATGGGGAGAGCAGACGGACCCGCGAGGGTCCGTTTTTTTATGCCCGCCTAAAGTCCAAAAAACTGCCTTATCTCATCCTCTTTTGCCAGTGCGTCAGCGGTTCCCATGGCGATCAGTTCGCGACAAAAACCCGGTTCAAATAGCAGGTAGCTGGCGGCACTTGAGCCACCACCGCGGGCTGTGGCGCCAGTCAGGCGCAGAAACAATCGCAATGACCTGGGCAACTCAGGGAGATATTTCTGGGCAATTTTATCAATCGATTCGCTCGGGGAGATAGACAGTACATCGATAGGATTGAGATCGGTAATATTGTTCTTTTCGCGCAGTGACTGGGGAAGCGCACTGGCCAGCCGATTGACGCTCTGCAGGGTTTCAAGGTCACTTTCCACCGCATCGATAAAGGCGCTGTTAAACATATGACCAACAATCTGCGCTGTAGACGGCGAGTGTTGCATCTCTGTTGGTCGCTGACTGTGGGTTGGGTTGTCGCTCACTCCGATAATCAGCAATTTATTGGCACCCATATGCAGTGCCGGGCTAATCGGTTTTAGTTGTCGCACGGCGCCATCACCAAAATAATCCCTGCCGATCTGCACGGCGGGAAAGAGACCGGGGATAGCGGTTGAGGCCATCAGGTGATCAATACTGATCGGGATTTTTTCACCGCGCCGTCGCGAGCGATCCCACACCGGTATTTGATCCTGACCCTGAAAGAAGGTCACTGACTTGCCCGACGCGTAACTCATAGCGGTAATGGCTATAGCCTGCAGTTCGCCGTTGTCGATAGCGGTATCCAGATAGTCGAACTTTACATAGTCCTCCATCATTTTCCGCAGGGGACTGTTGTCGAGCAGGGAGATGGGGCGACCTATACCGTAGCCACTATGAATAAAAGAGGCGAGGATATGGAAGGTGTTTTTAATCACGCCACCGGCATCGGTGCGGTAGACATCTGCCGGTGTCAATTCATGCCAGATTCTCTCAAGCTTTTTGGTACGCAGACGAAATGGTCCCGCTCGCCCGGCAATCGACAGGGCATTGATAGCGCCGGCTGAGGTTCCGCAGATAATAGGGAAGGGGTTGTAGACAGATCTTGGCAGAATGCTGGCAATCCCTTTTAAAACACCTACCTGGTAGGCCGCTCTGGCGCCACCACCGGTCAATACTAATGCTTTGCTCATGATTAAAATATTCCCATTGCCAGGCCGGCGGCCATCGATAGTCCAAATTCTTCAGATTGCTGGAGATGATCGCGGTTAATCTCGCCTTTTACAATCAGTGGTGGGGCAATTTTTTTCAGCGGGTAGCCGCTGGCAATCCGATCGATCTCGCGAACAGCGCCACTGCCATCATTGTCTGCACTTATAAACAATGCATAGGGTAGGTTGAGTTCGTAGGGTTCCGCAGGATAGTAGGTGCGATCAAAAAAATCTTTTAGGGCGCCGCTCATAGTGCCAAAGTTTTCCGGGGTGCCGAACAACAGACCCTCGGCCCACAGCAGGTCTTCAAGTTGTGCATCAAAGGCTTTGCAGAGTCGTGTCTCAACCCCGGCTTCCGCCTGACAGCCGCGCACCACTGCCTGGGCAAGCTGGGCAGTATTGCCGCTCTGTGAGTGATAGATAACCAACAAATGCTTCATTAAGTTTTTTATTTTCCAGCTCTGCAGTGATTAAAAGTTATTAGTGAGTAATGCTTATTACTGAGTAACAGTTGTGCTCTTTTTCTCGGTCACAGGATTAAAGTGGCGTTATCTGTCTGGGAACTTTCCTTAGGGGAACTTTAACAGCCCAATGGATATGTGCAAACAAGGATCCTGGATGTCTTATTTAATAATGCTCTCTGTGGGTATTTTCTCCGTTGCCTGGTGGTCCAGTTTGCCAAGTCTTGGCTCTATTTTTGTTGTGCTGCTCTTTAGCTTGCCCCTGTGGGCCGTTGCCAAACTTAGGCTTCCACTCTGTCTGCTGCTGGGTATTCTCTGGGGACTATTTTCCGGACATCTACTGATTAAAGATAGTCTGCCCGCAGCCTTTGATGGCGAGGATATTTTATTAACTGGAACCATTGTCGGCCTGGTGGATAGCAACGCCAAACGCAGCCGCTTTGCTTTTTATGTGGATTCAGCTCAGCTTTTTAACCAGAGTGGTGAGAGTGCCGGAAACGCGCAGAATATAGGTATAAAAAAAATACTCATCAGTTGGTACGGAAAAAATGACCTGCGCCCAGGGGATCGCTGGCAGTTGTTAGCACGGTTGCGCCAGCCGCGAGGATTTGTTAATCCGCGGGCCTTTGATTATCAGCTCTGGCTGCTTCAGCAGGCATATGGGGCAACAGGTTATGTCCGTTCCGGGCAGGGAGCTAATAAGCTGCAAAACAAGCCTTTTCTAAGAATCCACTCTATGCTTTCGGCACCGGTAATCATATCTTCAGTACTGCGCTCAACGTTGCGTGAGAGGATTGAACGCGCAGAGTTATCCGCTCGCGGCAGGGCGGTTATATTGGCTTTAACCATAGGTGATAAACAGCGGCTTTCAAGCTGGTGGGCGGATCTGGCGCGCATGGGCATTGTCCACCTGCTGGTAATATCAGGTCTGCATATAGGGCTTATAGCACTGCTGGGCACAGTGGTCGGTAGTGGATTAATTCGCCTTGTCATTGTAGGTAAACAGTTGCTCTACAGGGCTGGGCTCTGTTCTTCTTCCTCACAAAGTATGCCCTGGGCGCCGCCACTATGTGGTTTGTTGGCGGCATTCCTATACAGCTTGCTGGCGGGTTTTTCACTGCCTACCCAGAGGGCGCTGATTGCGGTGTTAGTAATTGTTACTGCCAGACTTTGCTATCGGAAGATAACGCCGTTGCTTTGTATGTCGTGGGCATTATTGTTAATTGCAATCAGTCAGCCACTTGCGGTTTTAATGGCTGGATTCTGGCTTTCATTTACGGCAGTTGGACTGTTGATCTGGTGGTTTGTGCCCTGGCAATCAACGCAGCGGGGCTCTTTGTTACGGGCTTCTCGTTCACGGATTTTTAGTTGGTGGCGCACAGTCTCAGTGCAGTTGGCGCTGCTGGTGGCCATGTCGGTACCGCTGTTTTTATTTCTCGGTAAAGTCTCGTTGTTGGCGCCGCTGGTTAATCTTGTGGCTATTCCGTGGATCTCATTTATAACTGTGCCGCTTTCATTGTTGGGCGCTCTTATACCATTTAACTCTGTGGCCGAGATGTTTTGGCAGTGGGCCGATTGGTCTGTAGCTGCACTCTGGTGGTTGTTGGATGCTATTCCCCAGCAGTTGGGCTTTATTGTGTCACCTGTGGCTATCTCGCCACTGCTGCTCAGTGCCGTGGCATTGGCTGGATTTTCCCTATTGCTGCCGAAAGGTCTGGCCGTTCGATGGATAGGCGCTTTGCCGCTGGCTCTATTCTTACTTTTTCGCCATCCTGATATCCCCCTGCGAATTACGATTTTAGATGTTGGGCAGGGACTTGCGGTTACTGTTGAGACGCAAAACCACACGCTGGTTTACGATACAGGTGTTGAGTACAGTGAACAGTTCAGCGCTGGCAGTGGGATTATTGCCCCCTACTTGTGGCAGCAGGGGCGAGACTTTATCAATACCACAATTATCAGTCATGAGGATGCTGACCACAGCGGTGGTTTTGCGTCGCTGCAAAAGGTACTTCCCAGTCAGCGACTATTGGTTGGTCCAGCGGTAGCCTATACAGATAAAGTAGTTTTAGATTCTCAAATCAGCATCTGCAGCGCTGACCAAAATTGGCTCTGGGATAATATTAAGTTCCAGATTCTGGTGGCGGATAATCGTCCCGACAATGGCAATAACAGCTCCTGTGTGCTGCTGATAAGTTTTGTAAATTCTGCGGGTCGGCCTGTCAATATTTTATTGCCCGGCGATATCGAGCGCAGTGGCGAATTGGCGCTGTTGGAGATGGGTCTGCTTGATAATTCTGCATTGGATTTATTGGTGGCGCCTCACCATGGCAGTAAGACGTCTTCTATCAATGCTTTTGTGCGCAGGCTTGCGCCGGAGCATGTGGTTTTTTCCGCTGGCTACCGCCATCAATTCGGCCATCCTCACAGCAGTGTAGAAAACCGTTACCGAGAGACTGGCAGCAAACTGTGGAATACCGGTGAGCAGGGGGCGATTACATTTAGCTGGTTGCCTAATGGCGTGTTGCAGGTTTCCGCAGCGCGCAATGCACAGCGGCGCTGGTGGCGCTAGGGCTGTTAAGGGAGATTTTCAGATTTTTCCTCGGCAGGGATTGTGGTAAGGTGAAGCCGAATTTAATGGACTGACTGGAATACAACGTGTATCAAATTTTCCTCTCCGGTGGCTGGTTGATGTGGCCGCTGCTGATCTGCTCAATTATCGTTGTGGCGATTTCAATTGAGCGCTTTATAACCCTCAAGGCTGACCGCATTATTCCCAGTGGCTTACTGGCTCGGGTCTGGCAGCAATTGCGCAATAAAGAGCTGCAGGGCGAACAGCTAAAAGATCTTCGCGATTCATCACCCCTGGGTTATATCCTGGCTGCTGGAATCAGTAATTCCGGTCATGGGCGGGATATTATGAAGGACAGCATAGAGGAGGCTGCCGGACAGATTATTCATGAGTTGGAGCGCTTTCTCTCGATACTCGGCACTATCGCCAATATGGCGCCGCTAATCGGTCTGTTGGGCACTGTTCTGGGTATGATCCAGGTGTTTGCCGATATTATGCTTTTTGGTACCGGCAATGCCGCCGAGTTGGCCGGGGGTATTTCCCAAGCGCTGATTACCACGGCTGCAGGCTTAACCATTGCCATACCGGCGATGATTTCCAATCGCTATTTTGAGCGCCATGTGGAATCACTGGTGGTTCAGTTAGAGGGGCAGGCGACCAAGCTGGTTGACGCTATGCACAGCGATCTGTTTAAGCAGCCCTAGGCTTATGAACGATTCTCTAAAGACTATCGCGAGACTGACTATTGAGAGGCTGAGGTGAAATTCCATCGTCGCCGCCGAGGGGATAACGGTATAAATCTGACACCGCTGATAGATGTGGTGTTTTTGCTATTGATTTTCTTTATGGTCACCACCACCTTTACCAAAGAGACCCGGCTGCTGATCGACTTGCCGGAAGCAGATGGCGAGGTTGCCGATAACAGTTCGGCGCCACTTGAATTAGTGATTGCCAAAGATGGCAGTTACGCTGTTAATGGGCAAAATTTGATAAATCGCGATATCAAGACCATTATGGCGGCACTGAGGGATGCCTCGGCGGGCAATGCTGATATGCCGCTGGTGATAACCGCCGACGCAGAGGCGACCCATCAGGCAGTTATCACCGCGATGGATGCTGCGGGCAGACTGGGATTTAGTCAGTTGAATATTGCGACTCAGGAAGCTGGCGACCCATTGCCGGAAACGCAGATAAAAACACGACCAGAAACAATAAAAGTGCCATCACAAGAGCCTTAAAATTATGTCCAACCAACCCATCGCCGACGGAGCAACAACTTACCTGCGATTATTAAGATATGTTCGCCGATACTGGTTAGCCTTTGTCGTCAGTGTATTCGGGCTGGTGCTGCACTCTTTTGCCGAGGTCGCCTTTGTTGACCTGCTCGGTTTTATCACTGATACCGTGGGTACCCTGACCAGCTCCTCTGCGGATGTATCGGCAAAAAGTTTGCCGACAACTGGCATTACTGCTGCCCTGGCGAATAGCTTTTTAGGTGACCTGATGGTCGATCGCTCCTGGTTGGTTATTCCGATTTTTCTGGTGGCTATCAGTATGCTGCGCGGTATTGGCTACCTGATTGGCAGCTACGGCCTCGCCTATGTATCAAATTATCTAGTGCATGCGTTGCGCTCAGATATTTTCGAGAAATACCTGCAGTTACCATTTTGTTTCTTCGATCGCTCAATGTCGGGACATCTGGTCTCGGTGGTTACCTTTAATGTTCAGCAGGTCACACAGGCCTGCACCAAAGCTTTAAAAACACTCCTGCAGCAGGGTAGCTTGGTGATTGGACTGCTTGGATACCTGTTCTATGTAAATTGGAAGCTAACGCTGTTCTTTATTGCTGTGATGCCGCTGATTGCTCTTCTGGTCTCTCTGGTCAGTAAACGTTTTCGGCTTATCAGTACCCGTATCCAGTCAGCGATGGGCGATGTCACCCATGTCACTCAGGAGGCGGTTAATGGCTATCAGGAAGTGCGTATGTTTGGCGCCACTGACAATGAGCGCGAGCGTATGAAGCTGGCCAGCCACAGCAATCGCCGCCAGAATATGAAGATGGCGTTAACTGAGGGAGTCAGCAACCCCTTGGTCATGTTGTTAGTCTCTCTGGCCTTTGCTGGTATTACCGGTTTGATGCTCAGTCCCTCTATCCTCGAGACTATGAGTACCGGCAGTTTTATCACCTTTTTGGTCGCCTCGGGTATGTTGATTAAGCCGATCCGCCAGGTCACTGAGATCAACAGTGATATCCAAAAGGGTATTGCCGCGGCGGAATCTATCTTTGAGATTCTCGATGCTGAGCCAGAGACTGATAATGGCGCTGTCGAGCTGGATTCGGTGCAGGGTGGTTTTGTGTTTAAGGATATTAACTTCCAGTACAGCGCCGATGGTCGGATGATTCTGCAGGATATTAATTTTACCGTTAAGCCCGGCGAAACTATTGCTCTGGTAGGCTCCTCTGGCAGTGGTAAAACCACATTGGTCAGTTTGATTGCGCGTTTTTACAATCATGGAGAAGGCAGTATTTTGCTCGATGGGGTGGATGTCAATGATTTTACCTTACAAAATCTACGCAGCCATATTGCCCAGGTGAGTCAAAATGTCACCCTCTTTAATGACAGTATTTTAAATAATATTGCCTATGGTGAACTCTCCCAATGCAGCCTGGCTGAAGTTAAGGCGGCGGCAACTATCGCCCATGCAGACAGCTTTATCGAGCAGCTTCCGGATGGTTATGAAACCCATATCGGTGATGATGGCGTGATGCTTTCCGGTGGTCAGCGTCAGCGTATTGCCATTGCACGCGCTCTGTTAAAAAATGCCCCGATACTTATTCTCGATGAAGCGACATCGGCTCTGGATACAGATTCCGAGCGCCATATCCAGGCGGCACTGGAAGAGCTGATGAAATCCAGAACCACTTTTGTTATTGCCCACAGGCTGAGTACGGTCGAGAAAGCCGACCGCATTCTGGTGATGGAAAAAGGCCGTATTGTCGAGCAGGGTAGCCATCAGGAACTGCTCGATCAGGCCGGGCGTTACTCGCAGCTCTACCACAACCAGTTTAGCGAGCTAGAGGCGGACTGATCTTGTCTCTGGAGCAGACCATTACCACCGCATGGGATCGCAATAGCCGCTGGCTACTCTTGTTGGTTCCCTTTTCCTGGCTGTTTTCCGGGCTCTCTGCCCTGCGACGGCGCTATCTGCAGAATAAATATCAAGGTCGGCCCTACAGCGCACCAGTGATTATTGTTGGCAATATTAGTGTTGGCGGCAGTGGCAAAACCCCATTGATAATTGCCCTGGTAAAGGCCCTTAAACAGCGCGGTTATTCTCCCGGTGTTGTCAGTCGCGGTTACTCGGGCAATGCTGAGCAGTACCCACTTGCAGTCAGCTCAGCTACAGCGGTGAGTAAAAGTGGTGATGAGCCGCTGTTAATTGCAACATTGGCCGACTGCCCGGTGGTGGTCGATAGCAATCGCCCTGCAGCAGTGGACTATCTGCTTAACAATTTTGATTGCGACCTGGTGCTTAGCGACGATGGGCTGCAGCACTACGCTCTTCACAGAGATTTTGAGCTGATTGTTGTCGATGGCCAGCGCGGGCTGGGCAATGGTCGACGCCTACCGGCAGGACCGCTTCGAGAAGGGCCTCAGCGCCTCGCACAGGGCGATCTGCTGGTTGTTAATGGTGCTCTGGGGAGTGAGGCTGACTTGCCGACTAATTCTGTTCAGCAGATGAATATTCGGCCAACACTGTTTCGCCATCTGCAATCTGGCCGCCAGGAGTCCATCGAGAGTTGGTTGTCCTCTCAGTCTGGCGCTGATAAGCAGGTTCATGCTGTGGCTGCTATTGGCAACCCCCAGCGTTTTGCCAATACGCTCTCGGCAATGGGTCTATCGGTTAACTTGCACAGTTTTGATGATCATCAAACCCTGGTCCGGGAGGATCTGACCTTTGCTGATAATCTGCCGGTGATTGTGACGGCTAAAGATGCGATAAAGCTGTCTGGATTAGATTTAGAGGAGCAGGGCGCAGGTGCTAATATCTGGGTCCTCGATATAGAGGCGGCTATCAATTCAGCCCTGATAGATAAACTTATTACGAAATTGCAGATGCTCAAGGCATCCTGAGGTTAAACAATAGCACCATGGATTTTATCGTTATTATTCCTGCACGTTATGCATCAACCAGGCTGCCCGGTAAGCCTCTCCGTGATATTGCCGGAAAGACAATGATTCAGCGAGTCTGGGAGCAGGCGGGCAAAAGTGCCGCCAGTCGGGTGGTAATTGCCACCGATGATTCGCGCATTGAAAGTGCAGCCATAGCCTTTGGTGCCGAGGTCTGTATGACCAATCCCGATCACCCCTCGGGTACTGACCGCCTTCAGGAAGTAGCGTCTATTCTCAAACTTGGCGATGATCAAATTGTCGTCAATGTGCAGGGTGATGAGCCGCTGATACCGCCAGCAGTGATTAATCAGGTGGCCGCCAATCTGGCCGCCAACCCCGAGGCCGGTGTAGCCACTCTGGCTGAGCCTATCGATAAGATTGCCGATCTGCTTAACCCCAATGTGGTTAAGTTGGTCACTGATGCGCAGGGTATGGGGCTCTATTTTAGCCGTGCGCCGATTCCCTGGCCGCGGGACAGCTTTAAACAACTGGCCGTTGAGTTACCTGAAGAGGTGCCCGCCGAGTTTGATTTTCGTCGTCATATCGGTATTTACGCCTATCGCACTCTGGAATTAAATCGCTTTGTCACCTGGCCGGTAGCGCCTGTTGAGGCGAGTGAAAAACTCGAGCAGCTGCGCTTTATGTGGCACGGGGTGTCTATTCATGTGGCCGATGCGCAGGAGAATGTGCCTGCTGGCATTGATACAGAAGAAGATCTGCAGGCCTGTATAAATTTAATTTAGTTTATATTTAACAGATGGTTATACGATATATATAGAAATCACTTTAATAAATAATTTTTGGGTTCGACTATGAATAAGGTATCGGTTCTGTTTGTCTGCCTTGGCAATATCTGTCGCTCACCTACAGCACATGGTGTGTTTCAGGGTATGGTCGATGGCAGTGGCTTTGCTGATGCTATCGAGGTTGATTCAGCCGGTACTGGCGACTGGCATATTGGCCACTCTCCAGATCAGCGCACCGCCCAGGTGGCTGCCACTAAAGGCTATGATCTCAGCAAGCTGCAGGCCAGATTGGTCACCGGTGATGATTTTTGCCAGTTTGATTATATTATCGCCATGGATAGAGCCAATTTGAGTGATCTTAAGCATATGCAACCTGCCGATTACACAGGCCATCTCGGGCTATTTCTCGATTTCTCGATGCAGAAAGCCTACACCGAAGTCCCCGATCCCTACTATGGTGGTGAGGATGGTTTTGAGCTGGTATTTAATCTGGTGGAAGAGGCTTCAAGGGGCCTGTTGCAGCATATACTGGCCAATCATCAGTTAGGAGTCGGGCGCTCTTGAGTCTCATTATCGAACAGCATATCTCCCTGCAGCCTTTTAATAGCTTGGCTTTGCCTGCCAGTGCAGAGTATTTCTGTTCGGTCACTGACAAGCAGGAGCTGCTCGCTGCTCTCGATTATGCCAGAGAGCATCAGCTTGAGGTTACGCCACTGGGTGGCGGCAGCAACCTGGTGCTGGCTGGCGATCTATCCGGGTTGGTTATCTACCTGAATATCAAAGGCTTTAGTTATTCTGTTGCCGGTGAGTCGGTTGAGGTCACCTTTGCCGCCGGTGAGAACTGGCATGAAGGGGTTTTATCCACCTTGCAGCGCGGTTGGTACGGGTTGGAAAACCTGTCGCTGATTCCCGGCAATATGGGCGCCGCACCGATTCAGAATATTGGCGCCTATGGTGTCGAGCTGGCGGATCTGTTTGTGTCACTGCGCGCGGTTGAGATCGCCTCAGGCGAGCTCTGTGTGTTTGATAGGGCTGCCTGTCAGTTTGGCTACCGGGATAGCCTGTTTAAAAATGCTGCCCGCGATCAATATATTATTATCGATATCACCCTGCGCCTAACCACCAGCCCGGCAGTCAATATCAGCTATCCAGCAATTATGGCCGCCGTGGCAGAGGCGGGCCTGGAAGATAATTTAACGCCAGAAGCTGTTAGTCAGCTGGTATGCCAGATTCGCCAGCAAAAACTGCCCGATCCGGCGGTTATTCCCAATGCCGGCAGTTTTTTTAAAAATCCAGTGATTGCAGATTCCGCTGTCGCCGAATTGCACAAACGCTATCCCCAGATGCCAGCTTATCCCCAGCCCCAGCAGCAGAGTAAAATTCCCGCGGCCTGGTTAATTGACCAGTGCGGCTTTAAAGGTGTCAGGCGTGGTTCCCTGGGTGTGCATAAGCATCAGGCGTTGGTGTTGGTCAATCACCAGGATAAGGGGACTGGAAGCGGAGAACTGCTACTGGCCCTTGCAGATGAGATTTGCGACGCGGTCTGGCAGCGCTTTTCTATTCGTCTGGAGATTGAGCCCCGCGTCTATGGTTTGAACGAGGGTCGCTAATGGATCTATTTGATCACCAGGTTATTCCTCTGCCGCTGACCGTAGAGCGTGAAAGTGCAATTACCTTCTGGCCCAACTGGCTGTCGAGCAGTGCTGCAGATAGCCTGCTATCCAAGGCTATAGACTCTGTTGACTGGCGCGCAGACAGTATCAGGATTGTTGGTAAACAGATTCCGATACCCCGGTTACAGCAGTGGTTTGGCGAGCCAGGCACCAGCTATACCTATTCCAATATCTGTCTGCAGGCGGTCAGTTTTCCGGATTGGATAGACAGCCTTCGTCACAATGTCGAGCGGCAAACAGGTGCGGCTTTTAATCGCGCGCTGGTCAATTATTACCGCGACGGCGCGGACAGTGTTGACTGGCACGCGGACGATGAGCCTGAACTTGGTCCAGAGCCGCTGATTGCCTCACTGAGTCTAGGTGTTGAACGGGTTTTCCAAATGCGCCATAAGGACAGTGGAGAGCGTATTTCAATTTCTCTGCCCCATGGTTCGCTACTGATGATGGGTGCCGGTATCCAGAGTTACTGGCAGCATCGTATTGCCAAGGTTGCCAACCTTCAGGAGCCTCGAGTCAATTTTACATTTCGCTATATGAGCTGAGTTTTAACAAGGGAGAGTTAGAGAGTGGATTTATCGAAATTTGGGGAAAAGTTTTCCGGTCAGTCGGGTATTGTCGAGCTTATGGACGATCTTGGCACGGCGCTCAATGAAAACCCTAACATGCTGTTTATGGGTGGTGGCAATCCCGGTCGTATCCCCGAGGTTGAACAGGTCTTTAAGGGGCGTCTGGAGAAGCTGCTAGCGGATCCGGCACAGCTGCACAGCCTGTTGGGTGTCTATCAGTCGCCCCAGGGAGAGAAGGGCTTTCGCGAGCAGATTGCCGGACTGCTAAAACAGCAGTTTGGCTGGAATCTCTCTGCGCGCAATATCGCTGTTTCCAATGGCAGTCAGTCAGCCTTTTTTGTGCTCTACAATATGTTTGCCGGTGATATGCCCGACGGCAGTCACAAGTCTATTCATCTGCCTCTGGCGCCGGAATATATCGGCTATCGCGATATAGGGTTAAGCGATAATCTGTTTACGGCAACACGCCCGGAAATCGAGCTACTTGAAAATAATCTATTTAAATACCATGTGGATTTCTCACGCTTAAATATTGGCCAGCAGACTGGCGCACTCTGTGTTTCCAGGCCGACCAACCCAACCGGTAATGTATTAACCGATAGTGAAATTGAGCATCTCGACAGCATTGCCGAGCAGCAGGGTATCCCGTTTATTCTCGATGGCGCCTATGGCCTGCCGTTCCCAAGTATTATCTTTAACGATGCCAAGCCTCACTGGAGCGCCAATACCATTCTGGTGTTAAGTCTCTCCAAGCTGGGGCTTCCCGGTGTGCGTACCGGCATTATTGTTGCCAGTGAAGAGGTTATTCAGGCCTATACCAAGGTCAATACCATTGTCAGTCTCGCCTGTGGCAATCTCGGCCCGGCGCTGGCGACCGAGTTAGTCGCCAGTGGTGAGATACTCTCTCTTAGCGGCCAGCAGATTGCGCCGTTTTATCGACAGCGTGCTGAGCAGACGCTGGTTTGGTTCCGCAGGGCGCTGGGCGATCTTCCATACCGCATTCACCGCCCTGAGGGGGCGATCTTTCTCTGGCTGTGGTTTGAAGGTCTGCCGATTACCAGTCAGGAGCTCTATGAGCGCCTCAAGGCGAGGGGAGTATTGGTGGTTCCCGGGCAAAATTTCTTTCCGGGGATAACGGATAACTGGCGGCATAAGCAGGAGTGTATTCGGGTTTCCTATGCTCAGGATTCCGCAGTGGTAGAGGCCGGGGTGAAGATTATTGCCGAGGAAATTGCCCGGGCTTACGCTGAGTAAAGGGTATTAATTAAGCTAGTCTTCGATAAAAGTTTCCAGGGCGCTGAGAAGCGCCCCGATCTTATCGATAGACTCCTGGTACTCGCGATCTTCCTTGGAGTCGGCAACAATGCCGCCACCACCCCAGCAGTGCAATTGATCGCCATCGGCAATTACCGTGCGAATAGCGATATTGGTATCCATGCGATTATTGGCGCTGATATAGCCAATGCTGCCGCAGTAGAGCGAGCGCCTGACCGGTTCCAGCTCTTCAATAATCTCCATAGCGCGCTTTTTCGGTGCACCGGTAATTGAACCGCCCGGAAAGCAGTCGCGGAGTAAATTCAGAGGGGTCGCATTTTTGTCGAGTTTGCCAGTAACCGTGCTGACCAGATGGTGGACATTGGCAAAGCTTTCCAGTTCGAAGAGTTTTGGTACGGTGATGGAGCCGGATTCGCAGTTTTTGCTTAAATCATTGCGCAGTAGATCGACAATCATCAGGTTTTCGGCGCGATCTTTACTGCTGTTAACCAGCTGTTGTGAACGTTGCTGATCCTCTGCCACAGTGGCGCCCCGCTTGGCTGTGCCTTTAATTGGCTTGGTCTCTACGGCACTGTCCACAGACTGAACAAAACGCTCTGGAGAGACACACAGTAGTGCCTGGTCGGGCCAATGCCAGAAGGCAGAGTAGGGTGACGGCAGATTTTCCCGCAGTCTTTTGTAAGCTGTCCATAGATCCCCGGTAAAAGCTGCTGAGAAATGCTGGGCAAAATTGGTCTGGTAGCAGTCCCCTGAAGCTATATAGTCCTTGATGCGACGAATTGACTGCTGGTATTGGTCTTGATTCAGTGTCGCTTTAAACTTCTCTGTAAGGGTAAATAAGCTTTTATCTGAGGTTGGCAGTGAATTGTTTTTAAAGCGTTGGGAAATTTTTTCACGCAACTCTTCTGGGCAGTTTCTATGGAACAGTAGCTGGCACTGTCTTGCACTGTGGTCGATTATCAGTGCCCAGAGATAGCGGCCAATACGCATATCGGGCAGATCGGTTGATACTTCAGCACGGTTCTCTATAGCAATTAAACGGCGTCCCAGGTCATAGCCAAAATAGCCGATTAAACCGCCGACAAAAGGGTGGTTGGTTGCACTGTTATCAAAGGGGAGAAGTGGCTGTAAAAGTTGCTGGGCCAGATCAAAAGGATCTCTTTCGCTGGTTGTTGTGCCACTGCTATCAGAGATTGTCGAGAGCGAACCCCGGGTTTCTATCAGTGCATCCGGGCAGGCCGAGATAATATCAAAGCGCCCCTGGGTGCTGCCCGGTTTACCGCTATCAAGCCAGATTGCATCGGGCAGGTCGCGAACAGCTTCAAACAGCTGTTCACTGTTGGGCTGGTAGGGGATTTCTTGAATTCCAATACTCTGCATAGATGGCGGGCTTGTTGTTTTTGGCTAGCTGTTGGTGCAAGTCGAGCTTAGGTTTTTGGCGCTTATTGTGCAACCACCTGGGCTTTTTATCCGGCAACTACCTGAACTATCTAACCGGCGATTGCCTGCACTATAAGAAAGGTCAACCAGGCAGCGGCATAGGCGAGAATACTGTAGCTAACAAATAACTGTGCAGGCAGACGCCATGAACCGGTCTCTTTACGCAGCACTGCCAGTGTGGATACACATTGCAGGGCAATCGAGAAAAACACCAGCAGGGCAAAGCCGGCCCCGATCGGCAGACCGCTATTTTGAATATGTTCTGCCAGAGAGATAATATTTTCTTCGCCCCCTTCAATACCAAACAATGTCCCCAATGTGCCAACAAACACCTCGCGGGCTAAGAATGAGGTGAGAATTGCCACACCGTATTTCCAGTCGAGACCAAAGGGGGCAAAGGCAGGTTCGATCCACTTACCCATCAATCCCAGCCAGGATTCGCCCAGTGCGGCTCCCTGGTTGGGGAAGTAACCGAGTATCCAAATAACCACTGTTACCAGAAAGATTACCTTACCGGCTTTGGTGACAAAGTGTTTGCTGCGACTCCAGGCATTGCGCAGTAGCGGTCGCCAGGAGGGCAATCTGTAGGGTGGCATTTCGAGAACGAAGGGCAGGTCGCTCTGCATATCTTTATTGGTTTTCGATACCAGTGCCGTGACCAGCAGGCCGCAGACAATACCAAATACATAGATGCCGAACATCGCCAGACCCTGCCAGCCAATCAGACCGCCAAACATATTCGAAGCGGGAATAAAGGCGGCAATTAACAGGCTGTATACAGGCAGTCTCGCCGAGCAGGGCATCAGTGGGATTGCCAGATAGGTAAGCCAGCGCTTGCGCGGAGAATCCACTGTACGGGCGGCATAAATACCGGGAATAGCACAGGCAACGCTGGATAACATAGGGATAAAGCTCTTGCCGGTAAGGCCAAACAGGCGCAGAGGCTTATGGCAGATAACGGCGGCCCGGGCCAGATAGCCGCTATCTTCAAGCATACCGACAACCAGAGTGAGTACAAATATCTGCGGTACAAAGACCAGGAATGCACCTATGCCACCAAACAGTGCATCGGCGGTAAAGTCACTGATAATACCGGCGGGTAACAGCGGCAGAATAAATTCAGCCATCAGCTGCAATGTGCCTTCGACCCCGTCCATGACCGGTGCCGCCCAGGTAAAGATGCTCTGGAAGAGCAGGTACATAATGACTAAAAAGCTTAGGCCGCCAAACCAGGAGTGGAGGAAAAACTCGTCGAGTCGAGTCTGGGCATTGATTAGCAGATCACCTTTGGGGCCATAGTCCATGGCAAGCTGTTGAGCCTGGCGATGGATTACGGAGTCATCGCTGGCGATAATATCGCTGCTATAAGCGGTTGGCATTTCTCGATGGTTAATCGCTTTATCTTGAAGCTGTTCAAGACCACTGCCGGATTTAGCTGAAACGGGTATGACTGGAACGCCCAATGCTTTTTCCAGCCCGGTAATATCTAGGTTGAGACTGTGCTGTTCAAGCACATCGATCATATTGGCGGCAATAACCAGCGGTTTTTGCTGCTCGGCGCAGGCATTGATAACCTGCAGGGCAAAAATTAAGCCTTTCTCAAGTCGGGTGACATCCACAACACAGATAACCGTGCTGATCTCCGGGTCATTGAGCGCAGTGTAAAAAGCATCTACAGCGATCTTTTCCTCACCAGAGATTGTCTGCAGGGAGTAGGCGCCGGGGAAGTCGAGAAATTCATTAGTGGGGTGGTCAAGACTTTTGCCCGAGTTGATATTAACTGTCACCCCCGGAAAGTTGGCGACTTTCTGGTTGAGACCGGTAAGGCGGTTAAAGAGTAAACTTTTGCCGGAATTGGGACTGCCAATAAGAATGGTTTTTGACATTAACAGTGCTTATTCGCCAGTGCTTACTTTAGGGCCGGCTTTAGAGCCGACTTTGATCAGCGATGCGACGCTGTCATCGAGAGAGTAAACACTGTTATTGACCCTGTAGAGTTTTGGCGCGCCAAGGCTGGGGGAGAGTACGCAGGAGATCAGTTCGCCGGGGTGAAAGCCGAGTTCGCTAAGACGTGTTCTGTAGCTGCCCTCAAGGCTTGAGACAAAGCTGTGAACCGTGGCGGAAGTTCCCTGTTTAAGATCCCAAAGTGTCATTGCTTAATTCATCTCTCGGTTGGCCTGCTTGCGATAGTTTAATTGTACGCCAGATTTGGCTAAATGTTAATAATATTGATTCTCATTCGCAAAAA
>JABBBF010000220.1:0-9018 GCA_018607545.1 SAR92 clade bacterium
AGTTGCAACCCAGAGCAAAAAAACCCGCAGGCTGCTCTTTAAGTCGGCGGGGTTTTTTTCAGCTTAAAAGCTAGGCCTGATTTAACAGCGCCTCCTGCTTTGCGCCTTGCTCTGGCAAATCTTCATCTAACAAGCTCTCCTCTAGCAAGTTCTGCTTAGGATAGCTCGGCCAGATAACCCCGGAAAACTTCTCCAGACAGCGCACCACCTGGCAACTATAACCAAACTCATTGTCATACCAGCAGTAGAGCACACAGCTTTTACCATCGACAATCGTCGCCTGGGAATCCAGCACACAGGCCTGACGGGAGCCGACAAAGTCCGTGGAGACCGCCTCGGTGGAGATGGTGTAGCCAATCTGCTGTTGCAACTCTGAATGCAGCGCCTTCTGGCGCATAAACTCATTGAGCTCATCGACACTGGTCTCGCGACCCAGCTGCAAGTTGAGAATCGCCATGGAGACATTGGGGGTCGGCACCCGAATCGCATTACCGGTCAGCTTGCCCTTTAACTCGGGGATCGCCTTGGAGACCGCCTTGGCGGCACCGGTCGAGGTCAGCACCATATTTAAGGCCGCACTGCGACCGCGGCGATCACCGCTGTGATAGTTATCGATCAGGTTCTGGTCATTGGTGTAGGCGTGAACAGTTTCAACGTGGCCGCTGGTCACACCGTATTCATCCAGCAGGCATTTTAAGACCGGCACAATGGCATTGGTGGTACAGGAGGCTGCAGAGATAATTTTGCGCTCTGGGGTAATTTCAGCGTGATTGATGCCGTAGACAATATTTGGAATATCATCCCCGGCCGGTGCTGTTAGCAGTACCTTTGCCGCACCCGGACGCAGATGGCCACCGAGGCCGGCGTTATCTTTCCAGACGCCGGTGTTATCGACAATCAGCGCATTGTTAATGCCATACTCGGTGTAATCGATCTCTTGCGGCGAGTTGGCGTAGATCACCTTGACCGGATTACCGTTGATTACCAGTGTATTTTCACTGTCGAGAACGCGGATAGTGCCTTTAAAGGAACCGTGCACTGAGTCGCGCCGCAACAGAGCTGCGCGCTTTTCCAGATCGTGGTCATTTTTGCTCTTGCGAATAACAATGGCGCGCAGGCGCAACACATCACCACCCCCGGCTTTGTCCACCAGAATACGCGCGACCAGACGGCCTATACGTCCAAAGCCATAGAGCACCACATCCTGGGGCTGAGGCAGCGGTTTGATATCCGAGCCAATAATATCTTTCAACTCGTCCCTAACAAATTCGTCGATACTGCGACCGTTGCCAACACTCTGGTGCTTGACCACCATTTTACCCAGGTCCAGATGGGCGGGGCCCAGCTGCAGTTTGGCGATAGCTTCGATCATTGGCGACGAGTCAAACTCGGACAGTTCGTTTTGCTCGACCTGACGCACTCTGCGGTGCGCTTTCATCAAGTCGATCACCGACTTGTTGACCATACTGCTGCCATACATATAAGTTGAGACATTGCGCTCGCGGTAGAGCTTACCAACAATCGGGATCATGCCTTCAGCAAGCGCTTCACGCTGCTTCCAGTCTTTGAAAAAATCTTTGGGTGTGGGGCGGTTTTCTTCTGTCACTATGAGGGTCCTTTTCATCGGTTTTAAAAAATTACATGAATCCTAAGTCATGTCTCGTAAGTATAGTCACTCAAAGCAGGCTTTCAGATTAACTTCAGCTCATAGAGAATATTCCTATTATCAATAGTCCCAGCCGAGTAAAATGCCCTCGATTTAAATAAAGGGTTAAATATCCGCCGCTCGACCGCAGGTGCAAGGCAACCATTAAACATGCAGGTTTTATGACAGTTCTCAATCTCAATACAGCCGCTCAACCAGGCGATAAGAATCACTGGGGCGAGCTTCAGGCCGCCGGTCGCGCACTGGCTATTGCAGAGGCTGCCCTTCAACACGACGGCCTCAGCGTTCTGATTACCGAAACTGCCCGTGAGGCAGCAGCCCAGAGCAGAACCCTGAAGTTTTTTACCGCCGAGCAGAATCTAGAAATTTTGAGCTTCCCTGACTGGGAGACCCTGCCCTACGACATCTTCTCTCCCCACCAGGATATTATCTCGGCGCGGGTGCAAACCTTGGCCAATCTGCCCGATGTAAAACAGGCACTATTAATAGTACCGCTGCCAACCCTGCTGCACCGGCTGGCACCTACTGATTTTATCGCGTCACGAACCTTCGCTTACCGAGTCGGTGAAGAGCTGGATCGCGACAAGCTTAAAGACCAGCTGTCGAAAGCCGGTTATAAGCGCGTTGATACAGTTTATGAGCACGGTGAATACGCCTTTCGCGGCTCACTGATCGACATCTTTCCAATGGGTCAAAAACAGCCCTTGCGGATTGATCTGCTCGACGATGAAATTGAAACACTACGGCTGTTTGATGCCGAGTCCCAGCGCACCTCGGAAAATGTTTCCCAGATCCAGCTGCTGCCGGCAAGGGAATTTCCCCTCGACAAACAGGCGACCAATCTTTTCCTCAATAACTGGCATGACAATTTTGATACCGACGCACCGAAATGCCCGATCTATCGGGATATCAAAGATGGCATTGCTCCCCAGGGTATCGAGTACTATCTAAGCCTGTTCTTTGAGCATACCGCCAGCCTCTTTGACTACCTGCCTGAGAATACCCAGCTGTTCAGTCATGTGGGTATAGAGCAGGCCGCGGAAACTTTCTGGCAGGATGCAAAGGCCCGTTACACCGAATATGGCGTCGATCCGACCCGCCCTATTCTGCCGCCAAAACAGCTATTTCTGGCGGTCGATGAAGTTTTTCAGCAGATCAAGAAATTGCCGCGCACTGAGATTGATCGACAGGTAGTTGCCGACAAAGCTGGCAGCCAAAATATCAATCTGCGCGCCGTTCCCGATATCGCCGTCAATGCCAAACTGAGCAACCCAATGTCGAAGTTGGAAGAGTTTCTGCAGGGCTTTAATGGCCGGGTTCTATTCTGCGCAGAGTCTGCGGGACGCCGTGAAGTACTGGCGGGAATGCTGAAAAAGGTTGATCTGGTAACCAGTGAAGTACAGCACTGGCAGGAATTCCTCGACAGCGACGACCAATACGCTGTCACCACCTACCCGATCGACCAGGGCGTCTACTGCCCAGAGCAGGGAATCTGTCTGATCACCGAGGGCGAACTGTTTGGCCAGCAGGTTATGCAGCGCCGCCGTCGCTCCAAGGCCTCGGAATCGCCCGATTATATATTTAAAAGTCTCGCCGAACTGGAGTACGGTGCACCGGTGGTGCATATGGATCACGGGGTTGGGCGCTATCAGGGTCTGGTGACTCTGGATGTGGACAAATCCCCCCAGGAATTTTTGATGCTGGTCTACGCCAACGAAGCAAAACTCTATGTGCCGGTCTCTTCACTGCATCTAATCAGCCGCTTTGGCGGCGGTGATCAATCCATGGCACCACTGCATAAACTCGGCAGTGATAAATGGGTTAAGGCAAAAGAGAAAGCGGTTAAACAGGTGCGTGATACAGCTGCCGAACTGCTCGATATCTATGCCCGGCGAGCGGCTAAAACCGGCTTTGCCTGTGCTGATAACGAAGAGGACTACAGAAAGTTCAGTAGCGATTTCCCGTTTGAGGAAACCGGCGATCAGTACGAGGCTATCGAAGCGGTGCGCCGCGATCTGCTCAGCCCGCAGCCAATGGATCGACTGGTCTGTGGTGATGTTGGCTTTGGTAAAACCGAAGTGGCGATGCGCGCTGCATTTACCGCAGTCGCCAGCGGCAAACAGGTGGTGGTGCTGGTGCCAACAACCCTGCTGGCTCACCAGCACCTGCAAAACTTCCGCGACCGCTTTGCCAACTGGCCGGTAGTCGTTGAAGAGCTGTCGCGCTTCCGCACGGCCCAGGAGCAGAACCAGGTGATTGCCGATGCCGAGAGCGGCAAGGTGGATATCCTGATCAGCACCCACAAATTACTCCATGCCAAAATTGACTTTAGACGTCTCGGCCTGCTGATTATTGATGAAGAGCATCGCTTTGGTGTGCGCCAGAAGGACAAGATTAAATCCCTGCGTACATCGGTGGATATTCTCACCATGACCGCTACACCTATTCCGCGCACCCTGAATATGTCGATGCATGCGGTTCGCGATCTGTCGATCATCGCCACACCCCCAGCCCGCCGCCTGTCGGTAAAAACCTTTATTCGCCAGCAGGAAGACCGGGTTACCCGCGAGGCCATACTGCGTGAAATTTTGCGTGGCGGCCAGGTCTACTTCCTGCACAATGATGTGAAAAGTATTCAGCGTATCGTCGATGACCTGCAACAGCTTGTGCCAGAGGCACGGATTAATTTTGCCCACGGGCAGATGCGCGAACGGCAACTGGAACAGGTAATGTCGGACTTCTATCACCAGCGCTTCAATGTGTTGGTGTGCACAACCATTATTGAAACCGGTATCGATATTCCCAGCGCCAATACTATTCTGATTGAGCGCGCCGATAAATTTGGCCTGGCGCAACTGCATCAGCTGCGTGGCCGGGTCGGTCGTTCTCATCATCAGGCCTACGCCTATCTGTTGACACCGCACCCCAAGGCGATGACTGAGGATGCCAAAAAACGCCTCGACGCCATCTCTGCGGCAGACCATTTGGGTTCCGGCTTTACCCTGGCGACCAATGACCTGGAAATTCGCGGCGCCGGTGAACTGCTCGGCGAGGAACAGAGCGGCCATATCCAAGCAATCGGTTTCACCCTGTATATGGAAATGCTTGAGCGTGCGGTTAAGTCCATCAAAGAAGGCAAGCAGCCAGAACTGGGGGCCGGATTGGATCAGGGCATAGAAGTTAACCTGCATCTACCGGCCCTGATACCGGATGACTACCTGCCAGATGTCAATATGCGCCTGACGCTCTACAAGCGCCTGGCCAACTGTGAGACCGATAGCCAGCTCCATGAATTACAGGTTGAAATGATCGACCGCTTCGGCCTTTTACCAGACCCAGTCAAAACCCTGTTTGAACTGGCCAAGCTGCGCCAGACTGGCGAGCAGCTCGGGCTGTTAAAAATTGAGGCCGGCCCCAATGGCGGTAGATTAAAATTCAGTTCCGGCACCAGCGTTGAGCCGATAACCATTATCCAAATGGTGCAGGCACATCCGGGTATATTCCGCTTGCAAAACAATGATCAACTGAGTTTCACTATGCCTATGGAAAGCGCTGCAGAGCGGGTTGAAGGAGTAACTGAGATTCTCAACCAACTGCTGCCGCAATCAGATGAATAAATAGCATTCAAAAGTATTAAAAGCATGGCTGTAAAGGAATAAGCTCAAGCATGAACAAGCTCGGCATAAACAGAGATTACCAGCAAAATTCTCCGTGGCTCGCAAAGAGCCTGTGGACTCTTGCCTGCGGCATGCTTGCACCAACACTTGCTATCAACTCAAGTATTGCCCAAGAGACCGATGGTCCCCAGCAACGCTCCTGGTATCAGGTGGAAGTGGTTATCTTTACCCAACAGGGATATGCCGGCAGTGAACAGCCGCCGCGAAAATACAGTCTCGTTTTTCCAGACAATATTCTGCAATTGCTCGATACGGACTATATTGGCAATAACTACCCGGTTATTGATAGCAATGTCTCGGAGCCTGAGCGCGCTATACCGGTGGTTGAGGTCGAAGACCCCGCCCTGGCTTTTGCCACCCCCGCTTTTGGCACCGAAGTAATGGAGCCGGTGGATTCTGAGCCCCTGCTAACACCTCTTCTTGTCCCTGGGATTACCAATAACAATGGCAGCGAAATTTCCGCCATTCAAGATGCAGAGCCAGAACCTGAAGAAGAGAAAATCTATATTCCGGAATATGAAAAACCTTTTATCAAATTGGACAGGGAATTGCGCGATCTCAATGACAGTGTCAGGGCCCTGGATCGGCGCGCAAAATACAATGTGGTTTTTCACGAAGCCTGGCGTTTTGGCGCCGATAAAAATGCCGCTGACCCCTGGGTGCTTATCAAGGCCGGCAAGCAGTTTCAGAATCGCTTCGAAATCGAAGGCAGCCTGCGCTTTTACAAATCGCGATTTCTGCATTTCCAATCTGATCTGTGGTTGGCAAGCTTTGCCGATGACTCTCTAGACAACTCTCTAGACAACTCTCTAATCAACAGAGAACCAGCACAGTGGATTGAGCTGCCAGCCTTTCCCGCCATACCGGAACCCAGTTTAAGCGATGATCAGGAGAACCTGGAAAGTCTGGAAGTTTCGATAGATGAGGCGGATCTGGAGAATTTCTTTCTTGGCAGCCCGGCAACCAAAATCTCAGAGAGCGAACAGAGAGAAGAGCAGGAAGAAGAGCCAGAGTTAGAGACAGCTACAATACAACCAACCCGCTATCCGCTTTCAAGCCTATGGGTCTTTGACCAGTCAAAGCGTCTTGAAGAACAGCAGAACTATTACCTGGACCACCCCAAAATGGGCATATTGGTCAGGATCAAGCCCCATAAGGTCGAGATAACCAATCCTCTTGAAGAAGAGCTCAAGCCCGAAAGCGACACCCAAACTGCAAGCAATTAAAGCTTAGTTTACCGCGGCAGCCGGTTGCGGATTAAACCCCTGTGGCTGATTAGGCGCCTGCGGCCCATTAGGCGCCTGTGGCTCATTAAGCGCCTGCGGCCCATAAAAAGCTTGGTCAACAAAGATTAACCCCCCCGGGTTAAAACCAAGCTCACCGACCCGCTCTATAAAGTGCTCCCGCAATTCAGGCTTAATGGTTGGGGTTCTCGACAACAGCCAGAGATAGTCGGTACTATTACCGGCAACAAAGGCGTATTGATAGTCCAGCTTGTCCATGTCAAAAATAATATACGAGCCGTAAAAGGGACCGAAGAAGGAAACCTTTAAATGCCCCCGCTGCTCATCCTCCATAAAATAAGCCCTGCCCTCTGCCTCCTGCCAGGCACTCTCTTCTGCTGAATAGCCACGATTGATCACCCTAATCCCGCCATCTTCTCGGATTGAATAATCCGCCGTCACATTGCTAAGTCCGCGTTCAAAAGAGTGGTCGAGGCGCGCCACCTCATACCAGCGACCCAGGTAACGTTGCTTATCAAAACCATCAATAGCTTCCACCCCTTCCGGCGAACTCAGGCAGCCAGTGAGTAGAATTATTGATAGAGCAGGAACTGATAGTGAAAGTAAGACCTTAAGCACAACGCAAACCTCGATAAATGAAAGTACCTAAGGCCCGAATTATAGAGCAAAGCCCTAGCGGGGAAAGAATTAACTCAAGAAGGTTTAATAACTCGCTAGTGCTTCCAAATCAGGTTAACAAAATATCTAAAGTCGGAGGATAAGGCCGGTTCATGAGCCACATCAGACTGCCAGAGCCTATCCATTATCCAGATTGCAAAGCCGGCAAACAGAACATGGGCATTGAGATAAGCAATAATACTGTTAAGCAGCAATATTCCCAGGGGTGCAGCCATCAGCAGACAAAACAGCGAGAGATAGTTTCCAAATAATTCACGGTTAAGGGGCTTGGAAAAGAACCTGGATAGCGCCGAAAAAAGTCCCGGGGAACCCCGAGAATTACTTATATCAGCCTTTGCATCAATAGCAGTACTCCCCCTGCGTGCTAAAAGATAGACGATCAACACAAGGCCAACAACCGGCAACCAGCCATTTTCAAAGCCGCTGAGCATAATGGCTATATTTTTCTGCACCAGTGCTGGTGCGGCGAATGGATAGAGCAGCAGGTTATCCGACAGCAACCAGTAGCCAAAAAAGTAACCCAGAGATAATAGGCGCATCAGGTTACTGTAGAAACCAGTAAAAACAATCATTGAAATCATACAACAGTATCCGAGTAGAGCCGGATAGCTAACCTCATCAAGCAGCCACCAACCGGCGGTCGCCGAAATAATCAGTAGAGGCGCACCCACACAGAAAACCACATCGGCCAGCAGATAGAGATTGATATACAGAGAGTGCAGAATTCGCGCCGCAATGGCCTGATACCTGCTCAGGAATTCAAGCAGATAAATCCCGAGGCCAGTGGTTGAGCACCACTGTTTAATATTTAGCTGTGTGGCCTTTAGGGGAGGGGAAAATGAAAGCGCCACAAGACACAGAATTGCCCATGCCTGACTGTATATCGAGGTGGCGAATAAACCGAGAAGATTGCCGAACAGGTAGTCGCAAACTACTATGCCGAGCAAAAACCAAGCATTGACCACTACCAGCACTAGAAATGCACACCGTAGGGTTTGGATCATATGCGATCACCAGCGTCGTGAACGCAATAACAGCCCTGAGCGCCATAACAGCCCTGAGCGCCATAACAGCCCTGAGCGCAATAACAGCCTTGAGCGAAACAAAAGCCTTGAGCGAAACAAAAGCCCTGAGCGAAACAAAAGCCTTGAGCGAAACAAAAGCCCTGAGCGAAAAAAAAGCCCTGAGCGCAATAAAAGCAGGTGTTTATCCGCCTAAAAAAGTTCGTCAAATCCATGACATGATCTCCTTATCCTGCACCTAAATCATTTAGGTCCGTCCCTGTAGCAGTGACCATTTAAGGTGCTCACTGCAACACCTTTTGTCCCCGTCCTTATTAGGTGCCTTTAAAACTGTAGCCAATCTTTGCCGACTATTCCATATTTTATGTCTGCCACTGTCGCCGACTACTGCTGCTTTTCCAGTTCAGCCAGATTGCCGCTGAGCTCAATTCCATTGGGCACTTGCAATGTGGATGTTGGGAAGGCGATCTCGGCTTGATTGGCTTCGATAATAGCCGCAACTTTTAACAGCACATCCTGCTTAATCACATGATACTTTGCCCAGTCGGTGGTCTTGGTAAATACATAGATAAAGAAATCCAGCGAGCTGGCGGCAAACTTGTTGAAGTTGACCATCATAATTAAATTGGTATCGATCTCGGGGTGCTCGCTCAACATGATTTTTACCTGATCGACAATGGTATCCATCTTGTGCAGGTCGTCGTAGCGAACACCGACGGTCTCATAGATTC
>JABBBF010000220.1:9028-16534 GCA_018607545.1 SAR92 clade bacterium
GGGAATATACAGCGGGCGTTTATCAAAGGTGCGAATCCGCGTCAGTCGCCAGCCGATATCTTCAACCGTGCCTTCAATTTCTTTATCCGGCGAGCGCACCCAGTCACCCACAGAGAATGGGCGATCCAGATAGATCATCAACCCGCCAAAGAAATTTGCCAGGAGATCTTTGGCCGCAAAACCCATGGCGATACCGCCGATACCACCAAAGGCCAGCAACCCTGAGATACTGTAACCAAACAGCTGCATGGCAATCAGCACTGCGGTAATAATCACCGCCGCGCGCAACAGCTTGCCGACAGCACGAACCGTGGTTTCGTCCAGTGGTTTGGAGATATAGTCGGGATGAACCAGGTTGCGCTCGGCGCGCTTAATAAAGTTGTTTAAGAACAGTGAACCCAAGAAGATCAAGGCAATGCGATTAATAGGGTCAACCAGCGCATAGAGGCCGGAGTCCATCTTTTGCGCGGCAATGCCGGCGGCAAAGTTGATACCCAGAATCCATACCAGCCAAATCAGTGGTTTGCGGCACGCCTCGATCAATGCATCGTCCCAGACTGTCAGGGTTTTTGAAGTATGCACTTCAAGCCTATCAACAACCCGATTAACCAGATAGCCAAGACTTAAAGCGACAACCACAATAAGAAATAACTCGAGCATCCATAGATATTGCTCACCTGTTAAATTGACCAACCAGCTTTCTACTTTGCCCATTACGCGACCTATTGTTTAACCTGTGATTTATAATTTTTTAAGACGCGCTATGGTATCAACTCTTCGCGCATCATTCTCTAGTTCTAGCCAAGCGATAGATTTTGTTCTGTGCATAGCGGCTATTCTTTCACTGCCAGAAATTTTCTCTGCGGTCATATAGTCTAAAACCTCAAGCGCCCCACTGCGATCATTGCAAACCAAAATCATATCGCATCCAGCCTGCAGGGCAAGCTCAGCCTTGCGCTGATAGCCACCGGCTACATCGGCACCCTTCATCGTCAAGTCATCACTGAAGATTACCCCGTTAAAACCCAACTTGTCGCGGAGAATCTCGCGCAACCAGAAGTTTGAAAAACCCACCGAGTCCGGGTCAATCGCCGGAAAAGTTATATGGGCTGGCATAATGCCGCCCAGCACCGGACAGAGCGCTACAAAGGGCCGCAGATCATGTTCCCAGAGCTGCTGCCAGTCACGCTGATCCAGCGGCGCCTCGAGATGGCTGTCGGCAAAAATACCGCCATGGCCGGGAAAGTGCTTGCCAGTCGCCGCCATTCCAGCTTCGTTCATGCCTTCAATAAACGCTGCTGCAGTATCAATCACCCGTTGAGGTTGGTCAGAGAATGCTCTGTCGCCAATAATACTGCTGGTATCGCGATCCACATCCAGCACTGGAGCAAAACTGATATCCAGCCCGCAGGCAATCACTTCAGAAGCCATCAACCAGCCGCTATCCCGGCACAGGGCCAATCCAGCTTCCCGGTCTCTGGCAGTCAGATCTCCCAACTTTTGCATGGCTGGCAATGGGCTAAAGTCATCACGAAATCTCTGCACCCGGCCGCCTTCCTGATCCACAGCAATCAACAGATGGGGCGCCACTGCTCTTATCTGCGCCACCAAAGCCTCGACTTGCTGGCGACTTTCAACATTGCGGGCAAACAGGATAACCCCGCCTACCTGGGGATTTTGCAACAGCTCGACTTCATCCTCAGCCAACGCTGTACCAGCTAGATCGAGCATTAGCCGTCCGAGTAATTTATTGGGCATCATAGTTTCCAGAGACAGGTTTGAGTACCAGGGTTAATTATCAAACAAAAAGCTTTTGGCTAAAAAGTTTCGCCTGTTTTTAGACAAGTTTATTCTTTCACAAAGCCGAGCTATTCCATAAAGAAATTTTACCTGAAAATTAATAATCGAAAGCTAAAAATTATCCTTTTATTTTCCAGCGAGTTATCAGAAATAGCTAAACCAGAGCTTTTACTTAATCTCGCAACTGTGCAGCCAAACCCAAAATTCAAGAACATGCAGCGGGATTAATAAAGTGATACTTTTCAACCCTTGATAAGGAGGTGAAACATGGGTACAAGCGTTCCTACTATCAATCAGTGGTACCAAAATATAGCTGAAAAAAGACTCTTTGAAGTGATCGCAGTTGATGAATATTCAGCCCTTATAGATATCCGCTATGCAGATCCGAGCTATGATCCGAGCTATGATCCGAGCTATGAAAATGGAACTTATAGCGGCGTTAGCGACGAAAACAGTGACTTGGACGTTATAAGCTTTGATGACTGGGCGCAGATGGTTATTGTTCCCGCCCGAGCACCAGAGGATTGGCGCAATGCAATAGGCTTGGACTCAGGTTCTCGGTTGCTCGGCGACGGTATGGTTATGCCCAATCCCGACAGCAGTTCCATGGAGGGTCTTGAAGCTGCTGACTATCTATTTGGCTGGGATGAGTTCTAGTATTTTCCACCGGAGCGGTGCTGCCCCCTGACAGCACCGCTAATTTCATATAACTTAAGGTCAGTGTGACTTTTCTGTGTCCCCTGCTTCACTCATACGAATATGCCGCAGTATGATTTTCGCAGCACCGGCGGCATCATCAACAATCTCAATAAGATTGAGCTCGGACTCTGTAAGGCAGCCCTCCCCCCGCATACGATCGCGCATCCAATCAATAAGACCACTCCAGAACGAGGTGCCGACAAGAATAATTGGAAACGGCTCAACTTTGCGGGTTTGCACCAGCGTCAGCGCCTCAAACAACTCATCCAGAGTGCCAAAGCCCCCGGGGAAAATAACAAACCCAACCGCATGTTTAACAAAGAGGTATTTGCGCACAAAAAAATAGCGGAAATCGAGAGCGATATCCTGATAGGGGTTGGGTGCCTGTTCAAAAGGCAGATCAATATTTAAACCCACTGATGGGGTCGGTGTGGCATAACAGCCACGATTGGCACCTTCCATAATACCTGGACCACCACCGGTAATTACCGGAATACGCTCTTCACCAAGCAGCTTGCCTAATTCCTCGGCCTGGCGGTAGTAACGATTCCCCTCATCCAGCCTAGCACCGCCAAACACTGTAACCGCAACACCGAGTTTAAGTAATTTTTCTGTACCATCGACTAATTCAGACTGTATACGCAGTACTCTCCAGGCTTCTTGCACCTTTGATTCAAGCATAAAAATTCCTTTTGTTTACCTTAAACATAGTTTAACTTGCGCCATAAAGATTACTGTATATAATTACAGTTAACTGATTAAGGAAATTCCTATGGAACGTTTAACTGCTCGACAGCAACAAATCTTTGATTTGATTCGCGACAATCTGGACGAGACTGGCTACCCGCCAACCCGTGCCGAGATTGCCCAAAAACTGGGTTTCCGCTCGCCCAATGCAGCTGAAGACCACCTGCGCGCACTGGCCCGCAAAGGGGTGATTGAGATGATTCCCGGTGCCTCGCGGGGGATTCGTATTGTTGAACAGTTTTCAGGTATTCCAATCGTGGGTTGCGTTGCCGCCGGCGAGCCAATTTTATCCGAGCAGCATATTGAAGATTATCAGGAAGTTCCCTCAAGTACCTTCCAGCCCCACGCCGATTACTTTTTGCGTGTTCAGGGGCAGAGTATGATGGATGTGGGAATTATGGATGGCGACCTGCTCGCGGTTCACCAGCAGCCAACCGCTGAGAATCAGCAGATTGTGGTAGCCCGGGTTGACGGTGAGGTAACCGTGAAAAGACTGAAACACACCAGCCGTAAACACGAGATACAGCTGTTGCCGGAAAATCGCGATTACTCACCTATAGTAGTGGATTTACGCGCTCAGGAGTTTTCAATTGAAGGTCTTGCGGTGGGTGTAGTTCGAGTAGGAATGTAGCAGCTAACAGCCTGAATCAACCCTGCATTGGATTGGTTGCAAAACGGTAATCTTCGACCGCTGTTCCACCGATCACATGTTCTTGCAGGATACGCTCTATGACTTCCGGTGTGCAGCTATGGTACCAAGTGCCATCCGGATAGCTGACCATAATCGGCCCCTGAGCACAGATACGCAGACAGTCGGCCTTGGATCTGTATACCCCCTCTTCTACATCGTATAGTTCAAGCTCTTTGATACGGCGCTTTAAATAATCCCATGACTGATCCGCAGCGTCCTGTGGCGCGCACTTTCCAGCCGTGCACAGAAACAGGTGCTGCCTGTAGCTGCTGATTTTGCGCTGCTCGCTTAGATGTTTAAGAATATCGTCGGAAATCATTTGTTTGAACGTTGCCGGTCTAGTGCTTCTGCACTTAGTGCAGAGTATGAGTCTTGGACTCGCCACCCTCAGATTGAGGAACCGGCTCTTCACCTACATCAAAGGCTTTTTGCAGCCCCGCATCCATCATGCTCTTAGCCACTTCGATATGTTTGCCATCCAGATAGGTCAACACTTCAGGGGCGAAGTTAATGCGTACCAGAGGCTCGTCAGAACCGGCTCGCTGCAGGGCAACCTCACCACTTTCCAACATAACTAATTCGAATTCTGCAAGGGGCATAAATCATTTACTCTTTTTTCAATAACGGCGTTTGTTAGAAATTGTTTATTACAGGTGGTTAATTAAGGAATAGTTCACTTATGAATAATTCTCAAGGATTACTAGTCTAGCAGCTGAGGGTATAGCTGTTAACCGTTTGCTGGAATATTCTCAAAACTCAACCATCATTTCGCGCTGTCTTTCAACTAATTCCTGCATATTGGCCAGCCACAGCTTGGCACGGTCTATGCTCCAATCGACTACTTCTGGAGCATCGACAGCAATCACTGGCAGACGATCGATGTCCATCTCAGCCTTGCGAATGGTTGGCAATAAATAAATATAGCGATGGGCCTTGAGCAGCTCACTGAGCCAGGACTGGGGATCGTTCTGCAAGTTCTGCAACTCTGTAGCTTCACCTGGCGTCTTGCCCTGTGCGGCCAATAATTCAACCAGTGTATTGGCGCAATCGACAGAATCCAGTTCCTGTAATTTGTAGGTTTCGGCGACATTGCGGCAGTGCCACAGCCATGCCTGGTGCAACTGAACAGCCACTGACTGGGTCAGAGCTGTGTTGTGCTGGGCTTTTTTAGAATCGGCCTGAGATGCATGAGTTAAAAGCTGTCGCGCAAACAACAGCTTTTGATTTACCGCTGAAAGATAGGTTGTGACCACTGCTTTACTTACTGCCCTTTTCTGCAGCAACCCACTTTCCTTTGTTGTAGAAAGCACTCCAGCCGCTGGGCTTGCCATCTTTTTCACTGCGCACATACTGCTCTTTGGTCTTTCTGCTATAGCGCACAATGGAGGGCAGGCCATCGGGATCGGTCTGCGGTGCAGTCAGTAAGAACTGATACTTGCTGTCGATCTGGTCTTTGTAGGGCAGCAGTTCCTGGACGGTCGGTGCACGAGTTTCACGGTGCTTCGGAAACTGGCTGGCAGCCAGAAACAGTCCGGATGCACCATCCCGCAACACATAGTGATCTTCGACCTTCAGGCAGCGCAATTCAGGCATAGCAATGGGGTCGACCTTCGGTGGTGCCGCTTCGCCGCTGCGCAGTAACTTGCGGGTATTTTTACAGGGTTCTCCGGGAGCGGTCTCGCCGGTACAGCCGAAATATTTACCAAAGCGGCCAGTTTTAAGCTGCATCTCGCTTGAACATTTATCACATTCCAGAACCGGGCCCTCATAGCCTTTAATCACGTATTGACCAGCTTCTACTTCAAAGCCGCTACAGTCCGGGTTGTTACCACAGACATGCAATTTGCGCTTTTCATCGATCAGGTAGCTGTCCATCGAGGTGTTACAAATTTTACAGCGATGCTTGTGCATCAACAGCTTGGATTCGGCTTCATCGTCTTCATCGATATTAACTGCTTCATCACCAGGGGTGAGATTAATGGTCTGCTTGCAGCGCTCTTTTGGCGGCAAGGCATAGCCTGAACAGCCCAAGAATACGCCAGTACCGGCGGTGCGAATCATCATTGGTCGCCCGCACTGGGTACAGGCAATATCGGTCTCGGTGGGTGTATTTGGACGCATACCTGCATCCGCTTCTTTAGCGCTTTCAACTTTCTGGCTAAAGTCACGGTAAAAACGGTTGAGCAGATCTTTCCACTTGAGTGTGCCACTGGCAATCTCATCGAGGTGCTCTTCCATGGTGGCGGTAAAGCCATAGTCCATCAGGTCGTTAAAGTTTTCGTTCAGACGGTCAGTGACAACATCACCGATCTTTTCGGCAAAAATACGCTTGTTCTCAATGCGCACATAGCCGCGATCCTGAATGGTTGAAATAATCGCCGCGTAGGTCGAGGGCCGACCAATACCGCGTTTTTCCAATTCTTTTACCAGCGAGGCTTCAGAGAATCGCGCGATTGGCTTGGTGAAATGCTGCTGCGGCACCAGCACCAGCAGATCCATCTGGTCGCCCTTCTGCAGATCGGGCAGCTCGCCGTCATCATCATTCTTGCGGCTGGCTGGCATAACTGCCAAATAACCATCAAAGCGAGTTACACGACCTTTGGCGACCATCTCATAGTCACCGGCGGTAACCGTAATTGATGTGGCGGTAAACTGTGCTGGGGTCATCTGGCAGGCGACAAACTGCTGCCAAATAAGCTGATAGAGTTTGCGTGCGTCAACTTCCATATCGCCGAGACTGCCGGGCGCTATATCAATATTCGAGGGGCGGATCGCTTCGTGCGCTTCCTGGGCACCAGACTTGCTACCGTAGACCTTGGGTTCATCGGGTAGATAGCGATCGCCGTGGCGTACTTTAATATAGTCGCGACAAGCATTGACCGCATCCTCACTGAGGTTGGTCGAGTCGGTTCGCATATAGGTAATATAGCCAGCTTCATAGAGACGCTGGGCCATCATCATGGTTTTCTTTACCCCAAAGCCAAGCCGCGTGCTCGCCGCCTGCTGAAGCGTTGAGGTGATAAAAGGTGCAGATGGCTTGGATGATGTCGGTTTGTCTTCACGCTTGGTAACGCTGTAACCGGAGGCCTTAAGGGCAGCCAGTGCAGTATCGGTCTGAGCCTTATTGGTTGGGCGAAAAGCTTTGCCGAGATGTTTTTTAACATCGAAGCGAATCTTAGTTTGATCTGCGGCTTCTGCATCGCGATCAGCTGTGGCTTCAAGATCGGCCTGAACGGTCCAGTATTCCTCAGGCACGAAAGCGCGAATCTCGCGCTCGCGCTCGACAATCATTTTAAGTGCCACAGATTGCACTCGGCCGGCAGATAAGCCACGACCTACCTTTTCCCACAGCAGTGGCGAGACCATAAAGCCCACCACGCGGTCGAGGAAACGTCGCGCCTGCTGAGCATCGACACGGTTGGTATTGAGCATTCCGGGCTTTTCAAAAGCCTCGCGAATTGCCTTTTTGGTAATTTCGTTAAATACGACACGCTTGTAGCGATCATCTTCCCCACCGATAACCTCTTGCAGGTGCCAGGCAATTGCCTCTCCCTCGCGATCCAAATCCG
>JABBBF010000084.1 GCA_018607545.1 SAR92 clade bacterium
CCGAGGATGCCTACAGTATGAAAAGCAGCTGCGGCTTTAGCTTTGGCAATGGCTGCAGTGACGGTAACAGCGGCGTCAATATGTTTGGCGGCAACAAGCCGACCAATCGCGACATTATTGCGGTCTCCAGGGAAGAGGATTAATTATGCAGATTCTTAAGGTTATCGCCTGCTTATTGGACTATCCGGATCAGTCGCTGGCAGAGCACAGCGAGGAAATTAAGGCCGTGGTCAATGGTTCAGCTCTCTATGGTGAGATTGACACAGAGTTGCGCGACAGATTACTGGCTTTTATTGATAAGCGTTTAAACAGCGATCTGATGGATATTCAGAGTGAATATGATGGCCTGTTTGAGCGCGGTCGTTCACTGGCCCTGTGGCTGTTTGAACATGTTCATGGCGAGTCGCGAGATCGCGGCCAGGCAATGGTCGACCTGATCGACAATTACCGTCGGGCCGGTCTTGAGATTAACCAGCATGAACTGCCAGATTACCTGCCGCTGTTTCTTGAGTTTCTCTCCACCCAGGGTCGCGATAATGCGGTCAGCTGGCTACTGGATATGGAGCATATTCTGGCGCTGCTGCAGTGCCGTCTGGAGAGGCGCGACAGCGATTATGGGCTGTTATTTGAGCTGTTGCTGCATATTTCCGACAGCCGTCTATCCCTGGATGAAGTGCGCCAGCGGATTGCCGATGAAAAGCCCGACCACAGCAAGCAGGCCATAGACAAAGAGTGGCAGGAAGAGGAGGTGACTTTTGGCGCCGATTCCCTGGATAAAAATTGCAGCGGCACACAGCGTAAACCGAGCGAATCCCAGTGTCAGGATGTGGATATTCCACTGCACTGGGTGGATTTTGAAACCGGCGAGAGGACACAGCCATGAGCGATCTAAACCAGCTATTATTTGTGATTATCCCCTATATAGCACTGACCATTTTCTTTCTCGGCTCCCTGGTCCGTTACGATCGTGACCAGTACACATGGAAAGCCGATTCCAGCCAGTTGCTGGAGAGCAAACAGCTGCGAAGGGGCAGCATTCCCTTTCATATCGGCATACTGGCGATTTTTCTCGGGCATTTTGTCGGCCTGCTAACCCCAAATGAAGTCTGGCATCTGTTGGGTATTTCTGCAGCGACAAAACAGCTGGTCGCCATGGCTGCCGGTGGTCTGTTTGGGATTATCTGTTTTTACGGTATGTGCATACTTATCAAACGACGGTTAACCAATCCTCGCATTCTCGCCACCAGTTCAAAGATGGATATCAGTATTCTGTTGTTGTTATTCCTTCAGTTGGTGATTGGCCTGGCCTCGATCTTTGTCTCGGCTGGGCATCTGGATGGGCAGGAGATGCTTAAGCTGATGAGTTGGGCACAGAATTTACTGACCTTTAATCCGAGCACAGCTGCAGCGAGCATTGCCTCGGTGCACTGGATATTTAAGCTGCATATCTTGCTCGGTATGGGTATTTTTATACTCTTCCCGTTCTCGCGGCTGGTGCATATCTGGAGTGTGCCGGTCAAATACTTGCGGCGTAACTATCAGGTAGTACGAAGCAAGTAGTACGTAGCAAGTAGTACGCAGCAAGTAATTGCATCTTCCTTTGAGTGCCCAGAGCGAGATTATATTCACTAATAAATAGCTTTCTGTGAAATTCACTATACGGGTATCTATAGGCCTTGTTAGAATTAGGCTACACTGATAATTCGGCGTTTGCATAAATGGCAAGCCTGTTTAATAAAAGCCCTATAGATAAACGGGAAGTGGATTATGAAAGGGATGCTCTTTACATCGTTTCTGTACCTGGTTGAAGAACAGTACGGACTCGAGATGGTCGATGAGGTGCTCGCTGAAGCAGCCCCGGCCAGCGGTGGTATTTATACAACGGTAGGCAATTACGATCACAAAGAACTGATCGATATGATTGTGGTGCTGAGTAAAAAGATCAATGTCTCCGCGGTGCATTTGACCAAAACCTTTGGCATGTACCTCTTTGCCGAACTGATCGCCGCCTATCCTCAATGGATCGATGATCTGAATTCCTCTTTTGAACTACTCCATAAAGTCGATGGTTTTATTCACGGTGAAGTGAAAAAGCTCTACCCGGATGCTTCGCCGCCAAAATTTCAGTGCACAGATTACACCCAGACCAGTATGGAAGTTATCTATCAGTCGCCACGCTGTTTGGGTGATGTGGCTGAGGGGCTTATTCAGGGCTGTGCGGCTTATTATGGCGAGAAAATACTGGTGCGTCGTGAAAGCCTCGATGACAAGAGTGGATCCACAGAGCGCTTTCTGCTGACTCTGGTTAATAATGAGGCAAAGGCAGAAACTGCCTAGATATATTAAGTGGCACTGGCAGCAAATTCCTCTGCTGTCAGTGCCTGTCTATTTAAAATCTTTTTAATTTAAGCTCTCTAGTCAAGCTGTGGCTTTTAATGCCTGCTCGATATCTGCGAGTATATCTTCGGCATGTTCAATACCAACCGAGATACGCACCAGATCTGAACTAACACCAGCGCGACCCAGTTCTTCCTCGTCCAGCTGACGGTGGGTTGTGCTGGCGGGATGACAGGCGAGACTCTTGGCATCACCAATATTCACCAGTCGCTTGATCAACTGCAGGGCATCGATAAATGCAGCACCAGCGGTCTCACCACCTTTAATCCCAAAGCTGATAATCGATGAGGGCTTTCCAGAGCTGATCCGTTTGGCCAGATCAAAGTATTTATCCTCTGGGAGACCGGCATAGTTAACCCAGCTCACCAGCTCGTGACTCTTAAGATAGCTGGCAACCTTCATGGCATTTTCAACATGACGATCCATGCGCAGCGCCAATGTTTCCAAACCCTGAAGAATTAAAAACGCATTAAATGGTGAAATAGCTGCACCCATATTACGCAGGGGGACTACCCGGGCGCGACCAATAAACGGCGCATCGAAGGCATCGGCATAGACCACACCGTGGTAAGAGGGGTCTGGCGTATTAAACTGTGGGAAGCGCGGGTTGTCTTTCCAGGTGAAGTTACCGCTATCGACAATAATACCGCCGATGCTGGTGCCGTGGCCGCCAATATACTTGGTCAGCGAGTGCACAACGATATCTGCGCCGTGTTCGAATGGGCGGCACAGGTAGGGCGTAGCGACCGTATTGTCGACAATAACCGGAATGCCATGGCGGTGGGCCATCTCACAGAGAGCATCTATATCGACAATATTGCCTGCAGGGTTGCCGATGGACTCACAGAAAACCGCTTTGGTGTTGTCGTCGATCAATGCTTCGAGCGCGGCTATATCGTCACCGGAGGCCATACGCACTTCGATACCCTGTTGCGGCAACGTGTGGGCAAAGAGGTTATAACTGCCACCGTAGAGCTGGCTGACACTGACCATATTGTCACCGGCGCGGCACAATGTCTGGATCGAGCCAGTGATTGCCGCCATACCTGAAGCCATACAGAGACCGGCAACACCGCCCTCCATGGCTGCAACGCGCTGCTCGAGCACATCGCAGGTGGGATTCATTATTCGTGAATAAATATTGCCCGCTTCAGCGAGATTAAACAGATCGGCACCATGTTGTGTATCGCGAAAACTGTAAGAGGTTGTTTGGTAGATAGGCACAGCCACCGCGCGGGTGGTTGGGTCATCGTTAAATCCAGCATGGATTGCCTGTGTTTCAAGTTTCATATTCTGCTAATCCCCATTTAATGATTTATTTATTACTGATAGATCAGTTTTTTTGTCGCACACAGTTTTACCCAACTGTTGCGAAATCACAAGCTATCCATTGACCCGATTGGTAATCCACAATGTCTGGTAGGGTTGCATCTCTATTGATTGCATTCTCTGGCTGCAGTTTAGCCCGCTGATCAGTTCGACCCAGTTTTCATTATCGATCAGGTTTATATCCGAAAGATTAAGGCTCTGAACACTGTCGCTTATATTGCTGACGCAGAAAATACTCTGCTGGCGATCGATGCTCTGTCGCCAGAAACCAAATAGCTTGCTGCCAAGGTGCAGGGTGAACTGGGTTGCATTGGGATGGAATGCCGACTGCTGGCGACGGATTTCAAGCAGCTGTTTAAGGCCGCCAAACACCTGTGATTCACTGCTGTCTGAATCTGCCAGGCGAGCTTCTAATTCAGGGTAGTCCCATTGATGGCGGTTAATCGCCCGGTTATGACCGGCATTTTCAACCCGCTGGTAATCATTTCTGGTTCCCACCAGACTGTGAATATAGATGCCGGGAACGCCCTCCAGAGCCAGCATAATGGCATGGGCGCAGATAAACCGCTGCAGCCCCCAGTGGTCTGGCCCAGCCTGGGTGCCCTGAAGAGCATCAAACAGCGAGATATTAATCTCATAGGGTTTGCTCTTGCCCTCGTCGACAGCACGCCAGGAGATGCGGCCGCCAAATTGCTGCATGGTCTCCACCAGCGTATTGATTTCGCTGTCATCCAGCAGACCCTCAGCAGGGCGCAGACCAATGCCATCGTGGGAGGCGATAAAATTAAAGTAAGCGGTGCCGTTTCGCGCTGGCGGCATACTCATCATCCACTGTTTGAGATAGTTGCAGTCGCCGGTGACAAGGGTGTTGACTAACAGTGGCGGCAGCGAGAAGTTGTAGACCCAGTGGGCTTCATTAGCGTTGCCAAAGTAGGCGAGATTTTCGCGATTGGGAATATTGGTTTCGGTAACAATGACTGCATCGCTCTGTGCCTGTTCAATCAGTGTACGCAACAGGCGAATGACTTCGTGGGTCTGGTCGAGATTAATGCATTTGGTGCCCGGTTCCTTCCATAAAAAAGCCACTGCATCGAGGCGGAATATACGTACACCGCTGTCCAGATACTGGCGAATAATACTGGCAAATTGTTTTAATACTTCGGGATTTCGGAAGTTGAGATCAACCTGGTCATGGCTAAAGGTACACCAGACATGCTGGGTACCATCGGCCGTTTCAACTTCCCGCAGCAGGGGATTGGTGCGCGGACGGACAACGGCACTGAGATCGTCATCCGGGCTGGCGGTAACAAAAAAGTTGCGCCCGGGATCGCGGCCATTTACAAAATTCTCAAACCATGGACTGCGCGCGGAACAGTGATTGATAACCAGATCCGACATCAGTTTGTAGTCTGTTGCAATAGATTCAATATCCGTCCAGTCGCCGAGGGATTCATTGACGCTGGAGTAGTCGAGCACCGAGAAGCCATCATCTGAGGTAAAGGGGTAAAATGGCAGTATATGCACACCGTTAATGCTGCCTTTAACCTGCTTGTCGAGAAAGTGTTTAAGGCTGTGAAGGGGTGTTTCTCCCTCCTGTAAAATGCTGTCGCCATAGCTGATAACCAGACAATCACTTTCATCCCAGTGATTGATATAACGAACAGACTGACCTGAGTCGACCTGTTGCAGGCGCATAATATCAATAAGATCAATGCTGAGATCCCGGTAATCAATACCCTCAACCGTCTCATAGATAGCTTCAATATGGTGTTTTACGCTGTTGAGCAACTGTGTATTTTTCATAGCTGGACTCACTGACCGCCAAACTCAGCAGCATCGGCTTCGACGGCAGCGGTTAACTGTTCGAAAATGTCTGGCACCGCACTGATAACCCGGTTCCAACTGGGGATAAAGGGCTTTTCCATGGGGCTATTAAAGAAGACTTCGCCGGCCTTGATAATATTCTCGGCGAACATCTCCACGGCTTGCTCCTCCTCGTGAATATCCAGGCTCAGTCCATTCATAATGGCATCATTGTGGCAGGTCTCGACTATATCCAGCGCCATGCGGAAGTAGGTGGCCTTCAGTGAACGGAACGTCTCCTGACTAAAGACAACACCCTGAGTGGCCAGTTTGCGGAACAGTGCCTTGGTGATATCAATCGACATTTTTGAGAGGCCGCCCTGGTCATTGTCGAGGGAAAGATTTTGGTGCTTGTGATCATAGTTATCGGCAATGTCTACCTGGCAGAGGCGGTTGCTGGCAAAGTTGCGATGCATCTCTGAGAGCACACCAATCTCAAGGCCCCAGTCACTGGGTATGCGCAGGTCACTGAGCACATCTCGGCGGAAGGAGAACTCGCCGGCCAGGGGGTATCTAAAGCTCCCCATATAGTTGAGATAATCTGTATGACCAACGGTTTTCTTCAGCGCGCTCAGTATGGGAGAAACTAATAGGCGTGATACGCGGCCATTAATTTTGCCATTGGCAACCCGGGCGTAGTAGCCCTTGCAGAATTCATAATTAAAGCGCGGGTTGGCGACTGGATAAATCAGTCGAGCCAACAGTTCGCGGTCATAGGTAGTAATATCACAGTCGTGTAAGGCTACGGATTCAGCTTTGCCCGAAGCAAGAGTGTAGCCCATGCAGTACCAGACATTGCGTCCCTTGCCGAGTTCTTTCGGGGCCAGTCCCAGAGCCTGAAGCTTTGCGTCCAGGGCTTGCAGTCGCGGCCCATCATTCCACAGTACGCGGTGGTGCTGCGGCAGGGCTGAGAAAACCCCAATAGCATCGCGATACTGCGCTTGATCGGCACGATCCAAACCAATAATAATCTGGTTGAGATAGGGGACTTCTTTTAAATGTTCAATAATGGCAGGAAGGGCATCCCCCTGAAGTTCTGAGTAAAGTGATGGCAGAATCAGAGCCATAGGCCTGGTTTTGGAAAACTCTAAAAGTTCCTGCTCCATGTCGTTGAGTGAACGGTTGGAGAGATTGTGTAAAGTTGTTATAACGCCATTTTGGTGGAAGTCACCCATATTTAATTCTCTTTTTATAAAGTTTATCTAACTATTTTTTCAAGTATTTTTGCAGCATATTCTAGCTTTGAATTTGTAGCCAATCAGCCACCCCGACGGCCCAACCTGCAGGGCCGGTTTTTGAGCTGATTGAACAGTTTGTGCTGCGAGTTAATTGCGGGGGCGAATGATTATCAGACTTGATAACCAGTGCCGACGAGGCCTGTTCAAGCATTGAGATATCGTTGCCACTATCGCCAATGGCCAGGGTCTCGCAACTGCTCTGTGCTGCCTGCTCAAGATAGAGGTTTTCCAGCTGCAACAGAGCGCGGCCCTTATCTGTATCGCCGCCAATATTTAGAAATCTTCCGCCCTGCAAGACTGTTGCGCCAAGGGACTGCATCTTTTTAATAAACAGTTTTTTGCGCGCGGCACTCCCTGTCCAGTGAACGGGTTCGCTGTATAGGCGTCTGTTAGCTAAGGCTGCCATTTTGCTGCTCAGTCCAGTTAATTCAGCAATACCCTCGATACCTTGTTCCGTGTATATAGAATCAAAGGTCTGGTAATCATCGGAAAATTCATCGGTATTGTTGTGCAGTAATGTCAGCCAGGTGTTACGGGATGCCGCGTTTTCAATAACCCAGAAATCTGCAACAGTTTTGGTGTTTTCCGGTTGTTGAGAGAAATAATTCACGGGTATAAAAATAGCGGCACCATTCTCGACAATAAACGGATGTGGATTATTTAGCTGCTCCCGCAACGGCAATAGCTCGGCCATGGTTTTACTGGTAATGGGAATTACCGGTATACCCTGCAGCTCCAGTTTCTTGAGCATTCCTGCTGCAGGCTTAAAGCTATAGCTGTGATGGTCGAGCAGGCTGCCATCCAGGTCGGTGAAAATAAGCTTTATTGGTAAACTAAATAAATTTTCTCTAGCTGGTGTTTTATTCACAATTTGAATTCCTGGCGGTGCTCTTGTCGAATTAACCTAAAAGCTAGAGGGCAAAAGCTGAGTGCAAGACGCACCGATTTGGTGCGCACGTTAGTGGCATAAAATGCTTTTTGCCCAAGAATCACTGGCTTCACTGACCTTAATTTCTGTTAAAACAGCTCTGTTGACGGCTTTGGTGCATCTGCACCAATTGATAACCTGGTTGTTTGAGTCTACATAGATAGCTATTGCAGTAATCGTGCCAAGCTTTGCAGGGATTCTTATTTGGCTGCGATAGCATTTGTGGTAAAAAATACCCCGCTATTTTGCAATAGCAGGGCATTCTTAATTGGCTGGCTATGTTTTTGTTATGTTTTTGCTATGGCCTTGTTATGCAAGGATAGGGCCCAACTTCATCGCGATACCCATATCCCCTTGGATCTTGAGTTTGCCGGTCATAAAGGCGGACGTGCCATCCAACTTGCCCTCGGCCATTGCCATAAAGTTCTCCAGGCTGATAACCATGGTGCACTGGGCTTCTACATCTTCATTACTAACCTGATTGGGAACCTGGGTAGCGTCCAGAACCAGAAAGCCATCATCACCAAAATCGAATTTTAAGACTGAACCCAAACCACAATCTTCCCCCACTTTTTCTTTTAAACCTGCTGTAACTGCTTCCAATGACATATGGGTATACCTCTTTTATTTTTATAATCACTAGCGAATTTGTCTATTCAGTCGCTAAAACTCAGGCCCACTTTAAAAATCTGTGCTTTAAAAATCAAGACATAATAACTGCCAATAGATATTATCGATATCTGCCGTTAGTTTTTGCATGCTGGTTTGCTGCTGATATTTGTTGTTTTAATAGGCCAGTATTGCAGGCTAATATAGCCGCCAACGAATAATTATAAATGGATACTCAATGACCATGCATAATCCCACTATCGATGTGCGCAAAGGGGAAGAGCTCGATCCTCAGCAATTGGACAATGTACTTAAGCAGGTTGTGCCTGGGTTGAAAGGTACTCCGGTTATTCAGCAGTATGCCTCCGGTGCATCAAATCTCACCTATCTGATTAGCTATGCCAACCGCGAGCTGGTGTTGCGTCGTCCGCCTCCTGGGGCCAAAGCGGCCAGCGCCCATTCGATGATTCGCGAGTATCGGGTAATCAGTGCGCTGGAATCCGTTTACCCGGCAGTGCCAAAGGGGATTTACTACAGCGATGATGAGTCGCTCTTGGGTTCCGAGTTTTACCTGATGGAAAAGGTTGAGGGTGTGTTGGTTAAAAGCAGTCTACCGGCGGCCTGGGGTTTTAATGATGGCGATCGCCGACGTTTTGGAAAAACCGTTTTTGATAAATTAATCGAGTTGCACAGGGTGGATTATGCCACCACTGGACTGGCTGATTTTGGCAAGCCGCAGGGCTATGCTGAGCGGCAGATACTCGGTTGGAACAAGCGCTTTGCCAATGCACATACTCCAGATGTCTCCGGTTTTGAGGATATTCAGGAATGGCTTGTGGAGAATATACCCACAACTGCGGGTGCTAATTCCGCAGCATTGATACACGGTGACTTCCGTATCGACAATGTGATGATGGATCCCGGGGATCCGTTTAAGGTTATCGCTGTGATGGATTGGGAGATGGCGGCACTGGGTGATCCGTTGATGGATTTGGCCAATTCCCTGGCCTACTGGGTTCATTGCGACGATCCCCCGATGTTACAGGCGATTAAACAGCAGCCCTCGGATGCACCGGGGATGTTGCGGCGCGAGGAGATTATCGCCTACTACGCTGAGCAGACCGGTTTTGATACGTCAAAGTGGGATTTCTACGAGGTCTATGGCTACTGGCGCCTTGTGGGAATACTGCAGCAACTGTACTTCCGCTATGTCAATCAGCAGACACAGGATCCGCGTTTTGCCGGCTACGGTCAGGGGGTTACTCATCTGGGTGAGTACTGCCGGCAGTTGATCGCCAGATCCAGTCTGTAAATACCATTATTTCTGTTATTTTCTGGTTTCTCTAAACCGCTGTTGGCAAGCTTTGGCGACGTGACTCACCGTCCACCTTATTTATTGACACGTTAACTGTCAGAACATACTGTGGACTGCATAAATTACTCAAAGGGGTGAGTCGGTGGATATTAATTTTTCAGCACAGGATCTCGATTTTCGCGATGAGGTGCGGTCATTTTTTGCCAGTGAATACGATGCTGAGGTAGCGCAGAGTCTCTTGAGCGGGCAGGGCGATGACTATAAGCAGGCGATCGTCAGCTGGCAGAAAAAACTCCATGCCAAAGGCTGGATTGCGCCGGGCTGGCCAAAAGAGTATGGCGGCACTGGCTGGTCGGTTACTCAGAAGTTTATCTATGAGACCGAGCGCGGCGCGGCGGGTATTCCCGATGTGGTCCCCTTTGGTTTAAAGATGGTAGCGCCGGTTATCTATACCTTTGGCAACGAAGAGCAAAAGGCCAGATTCTTACCGCGTATTCTCTCCAGCGACGACTGGTGGTGTCAGGGCTATTCCGAACCCGGTGCCGGTTCCGATCTGGCCGCGCTGAGCACCACCGCAGAATATGCGGGTGATAACTATATAGTTAACGGTCGCAAGATCTGGACGACCTTTGCCCAGTATGCCGACTGGATATTCTGTCTGGTTCGAACCTCTAAAGATGTGCGCAAGCAGCAGGGTATTAGCTTTTTGCTTATCGATATGAATACTCCGGGGGTCTCGGTTAAGCCAATTCCAACCATTGACGGCAAGCACAGTCTCAATGAGGTGTTGTTTGAAGATGCCCTGGTGCCGCGTGAAAATTTAATTGGTGAACAGGATAAGGGCTGGACCTACGCCAAGGCATTGCTTGCCCATGAGCGCACCGGTATGGCCGAAGTGGCGGACTCCAAGCGTATGCTGGCCAATCTCAAGCAGCGCGCTGCAGCAGAGGTAAACGGTGGTCAGCCAATGATTGCTGACCCTGTTTTCCAGATGCGCCTTTCGGATATTGAAATGGAGTTGATGGCACTGGAATACACGGAGTTGCGCGTGTTTGCCTCGATGGCTGGAGGCGGAACGCCGGGGCCAGAATCCTCGCTGCTAAAAATCAAAGGCACGGAAATCTCCCAGGCAATTCACGAGCTTCAATTGCAGCTGGCGGCCTATTACGGTGGTGCTCTTCAGGGCGAGCTGAGTAATCAGCAATTGGGTCACGACTTTGCCGCCGAGGCGCGAAAAAGTTATATGTATGGCCGCGCTGCGACTATCTATGGCGGCTCAAATGAAGTGCAGCGTAATGTGATTGCCAAGGCTGTGTTAGGCCTTTAATAGAGTCTATAACAGGCTAAAAAAATATTGTTGGAGATGGGCTAGATGAATTTTGAATTTTCCGAAGAGCAGGTAATGATCAAAGACAGCGTTGCGCGCTTTGTTCGCGATGAGTACGACTTTGATACCAGACGTAAAATTATTGAATCAGAGGAGGGCATCAATCGAGATTTCTGGGCGATGTTTGCTGAACTGGGTTGGCTTTCCATTCCCTTTGCCGAAGAGTATGGCGGCTTTGGCGGTTCGGTTGAAGATACAGTGGCGATGATGGAAGAGTTGGGCAAAGGTATTGTTGTTGAGCCCTATGTGTCGACAGTGGTTGTCTTTGGTGGGCTGCTTTCAGCGGCTAGCAATGAAGCGTTAAAAGCGGATTATATTCCAAAGATTATCGACGGCAGCTGTCTGGGTTCCTTTGCCTTTCTGGAGCGCCAGTCGCGTTTTGAAATAGCCGATATAGCGACCAGCGCTGCTGTGACAGAGTCAGGTTACTCAATCAATGGTGAAAAGACCGTGGTTTTTAACGGCGCCACTGCCGATAGCCTGATCGTCGCCACACGTACCAGCGGTGATCAGTTCGACCGCCAGGGTGTCAGCCTGTTTATGGTCGATGCGGCTTCCCCGGGGATTAGCATCGACAGCTATAAAACTATGGATGGCCAGAGCGCCTCGACTATCAGTTTTAAGGATGTGCAGGTTTCAGCCAGCCAGTTGCTGGGCGCTGTGGATCAGGGAATGGAGATAGTCGATCAGGTGATGCCGCAGATCCTTTTGGCGTTGAGCGCGGAGGCGCTGGGTATTATGGCGACCCTTAATACCATCACCGTTGACTACACTAAAACCCGCCAGCAATTTGGCACACCTATCAGTTCCTTTCAGGCCTTGCAGCATCGTATGGTGGATACCTTTATGGCCTGCGAACAGAGCAAGTCGCTGCTCTATCGCGGGCTTTGCGATGCAACTGAGGTTGCAGCGAATCCAGCGGCTGATAATTTGGAATTGCAAAAGTCGGTTCATGCCTTAAAGGCGTCAGTGGCTAAGTATGGCAAGCTGATTGGTGAAGAGGCGATTCAAATTCACGGCGGTATAGGTATCACCGATGAGTTAAATATTGGTCATTATGTAAAGCGCCTAATGACGATTAATGTGGCTTTTGGTGATGGCGATTTCCACCAGAAGAAATTTAACCAACTCAGCTATTCGACCCTTTAAATTCTGCGGATATGATTAGCCTGGTCTCAATAGTTTTAGCGGCGATAGGCATCTTCTGTGCCTACCTGCTTCTAAGGCCTGATCCACTGGCCAGGTATGATTTGCCCGAGGGGCAGCTATTTCCGTCCTCAGCCAACTCCAGTGACGCCCTAAAGCATGTAAGCTCAAAAATTAGTGCTGCCCACAATAAAAATAGTGGTCTGGGTTTAAAGCAGCGAATGTATGCTATTCGCGAATCCATGGATAGCTTCTTTGACGATGTTCCTATAGCCAGCGCTATTACGCCGGTCGATGCCGCTGGTGTTGCCGCCGAGTGGGTTGTAGCGCCTGGCGCTGATAGCAGTCGCCGCCTTTTATATATTCATGGCGGTGCTTTCTATGTTGGCAGTGCCAAGAGCCATAGGGTAATTACCAGTAAGTTCTCCGAGATTACCGGTTGTGCGGTGCTGGCTATCGACTATCGTCTAATGCCAGAAAACTCGCGTATGGCCGGTGTTGAAGATTGTCGCAGCGCGTACGACTGGTTAATTGACAATGGACCTCAGGGCGAGACGCAGGCCTCGACAGTTTTTGTCGCCGGTGATTCTGCCGGGGGAAATCTAACCCTTTCTCTCCTGGCCTGGTTGCGGGATACCGGGGGCAGATTGCCCAATGCTGCTGTGGCTTTATCGCCTGTTACCGATGCGCGTATGTGCAGCCCGAGTATTAAGCGTAACCTGGACACTGATATTATCCTCAAGCCCGTGGCCAAGGGCTTGGGCAGAATTCCTCGTCCGCTATTGGTTGCCAGCAAGTGGCTATTTACCGGCCATAGTCCCAAAGATCCGGTGGTCTCCCCACTGCATGGGGATCTCAAGGGTCTGCCGCCAATTTTAATTCAGGTAAGCGACAGTGAAGTGCTGCTCGATGATGGACGTCGATATGTCAATAAGGCAGTTGCGGCTGGCAGTAATGCACTGTTACAGCGCTGGGAACATGTTCCTCATGTCTGGCAGATTTTCTATCCGCAGCTCCCCGAGGCCGTTGATGCCTTTGACCAGATAGAGGCTTTCTGTAAGTGCTATGGTTAAACCTACAATTTATCGCTATCCGCTGTGAAAATTTATAGAGGGCTGGTAATACAAGCTCTTGATTTGAGGCTCTCAACAGGAAAAGCCCAATGAATACAGAAAATAATAAAACTATCCTCGGGCACCCTCGAGGTCTATTAATTTTATTTCTTACCGAGATGTGGGAGCGTTTCTCTTACTACGGCATGCGCGGCCTGTTGATTGTCTATCTCACGCAACATTTTTTGTTTTCAGACGAAAAGTCCAGCCTGATCTACGGCGCCTACACGGCACTTGTCTATGTGATGACGATTATTGGTGGCTCTCTGGCTGATCGCTACCTGGGCGCGCGCAAGGCAGTTACCTTTGGTGCCATACTCTTAACCCTTGGGCACTTTGGTATGAGCTTTGAGGGGGAGGGTTCCAGGCAGCTGGTAACCTATGCTGACAGCCAGTACCAGATAAAGCTCGATGCCCGCGGTGGTGATGCCCGTCAGCAGATTGTGACTGGTCAGGGGATTTCCTATATCCACTTCACCGAAACCAGTATGGAGATTGCCGAGCCTGAGATTGTCGGTCTGCCTGCCAGTATTGCGCGGGATCAATTATCTATCAGTGTCGAGCGCGAAGAGTTCTACCTGAATATTCTCTACCTCTCTCTGGCGCTACTGATTGCCGGAGTGGGTTTTTTAAAGGCCAATATCTCCACCATAGTTGGGTCACTCTATGGCTTTGGTGATTCGCGGCGGGATTCCGGATTTACGATTTTCTATATGGGTATCAATATAGGTGCATTTCTGGCATCAATATTCTGTGGTTACCTGGGTATTGTTCACGGCTGGAAATACGGGTTTGGTCTCGCCGGTGTAGGTATGCTACTGGGGCTGATTATCTTTCTCTCCTGCCAGCATTGGTTGCAGGGTAAGGCCGAGCCGCCCTCAGTTGAAAAGCTTAAAGAAAAAGTATTTCTGTTTATTAACCTGGAGTGGTTCTGCTATTTGATTGGCTTGGGGATTATTGTTGTCTCTATGTTGCTGGTAATGAATGAAGAGTTGGTAGGCGGTATATTGGGTCCTCTGGGTATTCTGATGTTTGTTCTGCTGGTCAGCTATGCCTTTACCCAGCTTAAAGGGGATGAGCGCTCGCGAATGCTGGCGGCAATCTACTTTATATTGGCACAGATTCCTTTCTGGGCCCTCTTTGAACAGGCTGGCTCCTCCCTGAATCTTTTGACGGTTCGATTAGTTGATCGTGAGATTCTCGGCTGGTCGGTACCCGGCCCGGTCTTTCAGTCTCTCAATGCTGGTTTTATCTTTCTCTTTGCGCCATTAATAGCCTGGCTGTGGATCTGGCTGGCCCGGCGTAAATTAAATCCCTCCACGGCGGTTAAGTTTGCCTTGGGTGTGGCCATGGCCGGTTTGGGGTTTTTAGTGCTTGTCGCCGGTATGAAAAGTTCTGGTGCTGTGGGTCTGACACCGGTGATATTTATCTTTGCAATTTATTGGATTCATACCATGGGTGAGCTGCTGGTATCGCCTGTTGGTTTATCCGCAGTGACCAAGTTGGCACCGGTGCGGGTTGTCGGTATGACAATGGGTGCCTGGTTCCTCTATTCAGGTCTATCCAACTACCTGGCGGGGGTGATAGCGCGGACCACAGGTGCGGAGACTATTGGCGGGCAGATGACCAATGTAGCAGTGGCCAAGGCAGGGTATATCCAGGTCTATTCCCAGGTAGGGTATATAGCTCTGGGTATTGCACTGCTGATGCTATTGTTATCACCAGTTATCAGCAAGATGATGCGCGGTGCCGACTAGAATGTGCCGACTAGAATGTGCCGACTAGAATGTGCCGACTATAAGGCGCCGACTAAAAATTAAAACGGAAAGTAATTAATATTAACCATCAAGTTCTTTATGGAGTGTATGCAACATGCCACAACTTATAAAAAAACAGGAAATCGATCAGTATATTGGCCATATCTGTGAGCCGACAGACTGGTTTGAAGTTACCCAGGATCAGGTCAATACCTTTGCCGACTGCACATTGGATCGGCAGTTTATTCATATAGATCCAGTGGCTGCCGCCCAGACGCCCTTTGGTGGCACTATTGCCCACGGATTCCTCACCCTGTCCATGCTGTCGTATTTTGCCGAGAGCTTTAGCCTGCTAATCGAAGGCATCTATATGGGCGTTAACAAGGGCTTCGATAAGGTGCGCTTTGTGGCCCCTGTGCCGGTGGGTAGCAAAATCCGCGGTCATGCCACCATTCTCGATATCAATGAAAAACGTCCCGGTCAGTTTGATTTCAAAATTGAGGTGACAGTCGAAATTGAAGGGGTTGAAAAACCTGCTCTGGTCGCTGAATGGTTATCCGTTCAGATGGCGAAATAAAATAATAATCAGTCCCAATTTATGAGGTAAGAAATGAGTATTAATTTTCAAGGTCAAGTAGCAATTGTCACCGGTGCAGGTAATGGTCTCGGTCGCTCCCATGCACTGGCGCTGGCAGAGCGCGGTGCCAAAGTTGTCGTCAATGATCTCGGTGGAGCACGCGATGGTACCGGCGCTTCATCCGATGCGGCTATGGAAGTCGTCGGTCTTATTGAAGCTGCAGGCGGCGAAGCCTTTGCCCACGGCGCCAATGTTGCCAATTTCGATGAAGTGCAAGATATGGTCGCCCAGGCTATGGCCAAGTGGGGGCGGGTTGATATCCTGATTAACAATGCCGGTATTTTGCGCGATAAGTCATTTGCCAAAATGGACCTGGCCGACTTCAAACTGGTGATGGATGTGCATC
>JABBBF010000107.1 GCA_018607545.1 SAR92 clade bacterium
GCAGCAGCGAGCCATTTAAAAGCCTGCTCTGTCAGGGCATGGTGTTAGCCGAATCATTCTACAAAGATAATGGCGGCCGCAAAGAGTGGTTATCGCCACTGGATGTGACTGTCGAGAGCGATGAAAAAGGTCGCACCATCAAGGCCACTGAAACTGCCACCGGCGAAGTGGTTCAGAGTGGCGGCGTGACCAAGATGTCAAAGTCAAAAAACAATGGTGTAGATCCACAGACGGCAATTGATAAGCACGGTGCCGACACGGTGCGCCTGTTCACCATGTTTGCCGCGCCTCCGGAACAGACTCTGGAGTGGAGTGATGACGGCGTCTCTGGCGCGCATCGTTTCTTGCGCAAACTGTGGACTATGGTTCACGGCCATCTCGAACTGGGTGCAGTTGAGCCCTTGAACACAGCCAGTCTCAACGACGGTCAAAAAGATCTGCGCCGCAAGACTCATGAAACCATCAATAAGGTCAATGATGACTACGGGCGCCGCAATACCTTTAACACGGCTATTGCTGCAGTGATGGAATTATTAAATGAAGTCGGCAAGCTCAATGATAATGATGGCCAGAGTATTGCCGTGCGTCACGAGGCACTAACCAGCGCTATTCTATTGCTGTCACCAATTGCACCGCATATCTGTCACAGCCTCTGGCATGCGCTGGGTAATCAGGAAGCGGTTGCAGATGCGGCATGGCCAACACTGGATGAGTCGGCGCTGGTGCGCAGTTCCATCGAGATAGTGGTTCAGGTCAATGGTAAGGTGCGCGGGAAAATCCAGGTGGCTGCGGATGCGCCCAAGAATGAAGTTGAGAAGCTGGCCCTTGAAGACGGTAATGTTCAGCGCTTTACCGAGGGCGCGACCATTCGAAAAATTATTGTGGTTCCGGGAAGACTGGTTAATATAGTCGCTAACTAAAAGCAGGTTTAAGCAGGGCTGTCCTATGACGCACTTTAGATTGTTACTCGCCGCGATGGCTCTACTCCTGTCAGCCTGTGGCTGGCAGCTGCGCAATGCTCAAGTGGTGCCCAGCAATATTGGCAGCCTGCATATCGCAACCCAGGCAGCAGACAATATTTTTGTCAGCGAGCTAAGGCGCGCACTGGATGTCTACGGCGTCGATGTTGTCTCCAGTGCGGCAGAGGCCAACTATGCGGTGGTGATTGTCGACTTTCGCGAGAATCGACGAATAGGTACATTGAACGCCAGCGCCCGCGCTGCGGAATATCAGCTTAACGAAGATGTAGACTTTTTAATTACCGATCCGGCTGGCACCCCGCTGACCAGTCTTTTAACCGCATCGGTTGAGCGCAGCTATGAAATTGAAGAGCGCGATATCCTCTCCTCTGACAACGAAGAGCGACAGGTCAGAATGGAAATGCGCGAGGAGATTGTCCGGCAGATTCTCAATCGCCTAAAGGTATTGCCCTCACAGAATAACGAGAAAAATCCGACTAGCCCTTAGCCTATGAAAATTTATCCGGAGAAACTTCAGGCTCATCTTAAAAACCCGCTTATGCCGGTCTATGTGATCAGCGGTGATGAACCCCTACTTTCTCAGGAATGTGCCGATGCGATCCGCATTGCAGCACGAGCGCAAGGTTTTACCGAGCGCGAGCTATTTCACTTTGAGGGCAATGCGCACCAATTTGACTGGGATCCAGTGATCAATGAATCCAACTCCCTGTCGCTGTTTTCCGATAAAAAAATTCTTGAACTTCGCATCCCCGGCAGCAAACCAGGCGATAAGGGGAGCAAAGCGCTGGCGGAGATCTGCGCCAACCCCAATCCCGACAACCTGTTGCTGATTATCTTTTCCAAGCTGGACAAAGGCGCAAAAAATAGCAAATGGCTAAAAACCCTGGAAGCTGTTGGCGCCCATATCCAGGTCTGGCCTGTGGATGCCAATCAAATGCCGCGCTGGATTGGCCAGCGCCTTAGGGCGGCCAATATCAATGCCAATCAAGAGGCGGTACAGATTCTTGCCGACCGCGTCGAGGGCAATCTGCTGGCGGCAGTGCAGGAAATTGAAAAGCTAAAATTACTCGCCCCTGAAGGCGCAGTGGATGGCACCACCATGTCATCTGTTGTCACTGACAGCGCGCGCTACAATATTTTTGAATTTGTCGACAAGATTCTGCTCGGCGATGCCCAATCTGCCGCTAAATCTCTGCGCGGATTGGAGAATGAAGGTACCGAGGCCATTCCTCTGCTCTGGGCGATCACCCGCGAGTTGCGGATTCTGGTTAAAGCCAGCGAGTTGGTTGCCAGCGGCGAAAAAGCTGACTGGGCACTGAAAAAATCCGGTGTCTGGGATAAGCGAATACCGCTATTCCGCAGCGCCCTGAAACGTTTAAGACCAGCACATCTGCGTATGCTGCTGCGTCAAGCTGGCGCCATAGATCGCGGTATTAAAGGTATGCGCAGCAATGCGGATGTCTGGGACGAGATGGCGACGCTGGTACTCTCTTTTGCCGGCAGCCAGACTCTTCAGCCAAGCAATATTAAAGTGCTGCTACAGAACTAGCTGCCCTACAGTCATCAGGCAAGCCAAGCATAAACCACTACTGTAATTACCGCCGCACCGATCAGATTCAACACGATACCCTCGCGAGCCATCTGTTCTACTGTAATTCTTCCTGTGCCAAAGACAATGGCGTTGGGCGCGGTTGCGACCGGCAACATAAATGCGCAGCTGGCGGAAAGTGCCGCCGGCAACATCAATAGTGCAGGGTCAAAACCGGCACCCAGAGCAGCGGCTGCAAGAATCGGCATCAACAGCGTTGTGGTCGCTGTATTGCTAGTGATCTCGGTTAAAAAAGTCACTGACAGTGCTACCACAGCGATCAATACAATAATCGACAGCCGCGTGACGCCGGAGAGGGATTCGCCTATAGCTTCACTGATACCGGTAACCGCAAAGGCTTTGGCTATGGCAATACCGCCAGCAAAAAGCAGCAGCACACCCCAGTGAATAGTCGAGGCAGACTCCCAGTCGAGCAGTCTGCCGCCACGGCCATTGGGCAATACAAACATTAGTACTACGGCGGTCAGAGCGACGGCGGCATAGTTTGCTGTGGGCAGATTAAGCCAACGGCTCCAGCCGCCATAGGGCTCGCGCAGAGTAATCCACGCCAGAGCGGTAAGGCTAAAGATAATTAATACTCTAACCTCTTCACTGCGCCAGATTCCGGCCTGAGGAATGTCCAGTGGGGCTGTTTTACCCAGGTGCCTGGTGATCCACAAACCCGCCAGTGGAAGCAGCATCACTACCACCGGCAGACCCCACAGCATCCACTGGGTAAAACTGGGAATAGTGCCAACGGCCTCACCATAAACTTTCAGGAAGACTACATTGGGCGGTGACCCTATGGGCGTGCCCAGGCCACCAATACTGGCTGCATAGGCAATACCCAAAAACAGCGGTACCGCGAGTTTTTGAGCATTGTCACCCTCAGCACTGTCGAGAACTGCATAGGCTACCGGCAATAGCATCAATGTGGTGGCGGTATTGGAGACCCACATACTTAACAGGGCCGAGGCAACCATAAAACCAAACACCAGTCGGCGCTGGTCGTGGCCACCAAATAGATTGACCATATACAGCGCGATACGCCGGTGGGCACCGCTCTTTTCCATGGCCTTGGAGAGCATTGCGCCACCCATTAACAGGATAATCAGCGGATCGCCATAGGCCTGCGCCACCTGCTTGCCATCGAGAATACCGAGCAGGGGAAACACCCCCAGAGGGATCATGGATGTTGCGGGAATTGGAATTGGTTCGAAGATCCACCACAGGGCACAGAGGGTGGTTAGTCCAGCGGTCAGTGCACCGCTGCGAGCCCAGCCAAAATGAAGCATTGCCAGGGCTACTGCAGCTCCGACCAATGGCGCCAACCATAGAGCCAAGCGCCTCAATTGAGGTGTCATTAGTCCTCGTCCTCCAAGGCAAAGTCACCGCGCTCATAGGCTGCAATAATTTCTTCGGCTCTTTCACGATCAGCATCGTTAACGGTAATTGACAGATGACCCAGAGCGGGAACTTCACCCAATCCGCCCTGCAGTGCGGTGCCATTTAAAAACACCTGCAGCCCATCCTGCTCCATCAGGCCTTTTAACAACTGCCCTTCAAAAAAATCACTGCCTCTATATACCTCAATCATGTTGCCCTCCGATGCCAAAGTATCAATAACCAGACCAGCAGTATACCGGTTGAATTGGCCAGCATATCCCAGCCATCGGCCTGCCTGTAGCTGGTCATGGACTGGGCAAACTCCATGCTCAGACCAAAGCATGCCAGCACCAGCGCCAGCAACCAGAGTGGAAACCGATTGCTATAGGCGTGTTCACAGAAAAAGAACAGCAGCGCATAGATAGCAGCATGAAAAACTTTGTCCTGCATCTGAAACAACGGCTTTCCCACACCAGGCATTAGGGATGCCATTATCGTGGCGGCTATACAGAGCCAGAAGAGTATTTTGTATTTGTGCCTGGCGATCATTGGCGGCTTTTCCTATTGATTACGAAGGGTTTACTAAGGTTTGCAACTGCTGATATCTCTCGACAGTGCCCACATCACACCAGCTTCCAGTATAGATGCTGGCAGCGATACGCCCACTTAAAATTGCGGGTCGCAGTACATCTCGTAAAGGAAAACACTGTCCGGAATTACTCTGATGCGCAGTAAACAGTGCCGGCCTAAACAGGCTGATACCACTAAAGGTAAAGCGTTGAGCTCCTTTGTAGCTGACCAGATCACCATCCACAGAGAAGTCACCCCGAGGATGATGGCCTGGATTACTAACCAAAACCAGCCGTGCATCCAGCCCTGCGGACAGGTCGGTTTGACACAGCTGTGCAAGGGGGAAATCACTCCAGACATCGCCGTTAATCAGTAAAAATGGCTCGTCGCTCAAGAGCGGCAACGCCTGGGTAATACCACCGCCAGTCTCAAGAGCCTCGGCTTCCCGCGACCAGCTGATAGTGACACCAAAACGGCGACCATTATCATAAAAATACTCTTCTATCTGCTCGCCCAACCAGCAGGTATTAATAATAATTTCTGTTATCCCTGCCGCCGCCAGTCGATTGATATGGTGCTCGAGCAGTGGCTTGCCGTCGATAGGCAACATGGGTTTAGGGGTTGCATCAGTCAGGGGGCGCAAGCGCTCGCCGCGCCCGGCGGCCAAAATCATTGCTTTCATAACGACTCGACTCCAGCAGAATTTTCTTCGCGGCTGGCTTCTGTGGCTGTGCGCCACTCGCGGTACCATTTTTGGCTGGCTAGCAGTGGCTCAATACATTCGATAAACCAGTTGAAGAAAGCCTGTGCCTCTGGGTAGCGCTGAGCGGCTTCGAGGGTATAGCGAATCACCAGCGGGAGGTCATTGAGATAGCCAGACTTGCCATCGCGCAGGGAGAGACGGGCAAAAATACCCAATACTTTGATATGGCGCTGTAGCCCCATTTTGTCAAAGCTGCGCAGAAATTCCTCGTCGCTCATATTATTGAGCTGTTTGTCGGCCTCAAGGGTTCGCTTAAAATCCAGCGCCCGCAGCTCTACCCGATCGGTGGGTAGATGCAGGTAGCAATCTTTGAGTAGCGAGACCAAGTCATAGGTTATCGGGCCGATAAGCGCATCCTGAAAATCAATCACCCCGAGACGGTTATCTTCAAGCAGCATTAAATTGCGCGAATGAAAATCTTTATGCACGACGACCTGAGGCTGTTCAATGGCGCTGTCGATCAAATCTTCGCAGAGCTGTCGAAGCATCTTCTGCTCATCTTGGTCGAGGCTGATGCCCAGCAGTTCAGCGACAAACCATTCAGCAAACAGGTCCATCTCGACTTGCAACTCTCGAGCATCATAGAGAGAGAAAACTCGCGGCTCCGGCGCTACGCGCTGGATTTCCCTGAGGATCGTTTCGGCCTGGCTATAGCGTTCAGCCACTGCCGCCGGAGGGTTTTCGCTGGTTAATTCTGGCTGCAACAGTTGCAGACCAAAATCCTCCAGGAGAAAGAAGCCATTGGCAAAATCGACGGCAACTATTTTCGGCGTGACAATCCCATAACGCTGAAAAGCCATAGATACAGCAATATAGGCCTGGTTTTTTTCTTTTTCAGGCGGCGAGTCCACAGCGATCAATGAGGACTGCCCGGCCACGCGGAAATAGCGCCGGAACCCCGCGTCCCCGGCTAGGGGTTGCAGCTCTATTGGTCGTTGAACTTGCTGCGATACAGGCAAAAAGGCCGCGATCCAATCAACAAACATGCTGCGTCGCCGATAATCTAGATGGTTGATATCTTTAAACCCCTTGTCCGTTACCTATACCTGTTTAGCGCCGATTATATGCTTGGCAAAAACCACGGGCTAAAAAAATTTATTCTATCTTAATTCAGCCCTCTACTCTGGCAAGTTATCAGGTAAAATGCCAGCAAACTATTAATCAGTGGACAGGCCATATCTTGAGCGCGTTTTCCTCTATTCAGCAGAACCTACTTTTTGTCGCCATCCAACGGCAGAGATCAGCGCTCACTGGCGGACTGATAGCAATCGTCGCAACATTTTCTATTGCGGTTTCGGCCGACGAGCATCAAGTGACTCAAGCATTTGAAAACCCACCATCTGTAGCCAACCCCGATGAACCGAGAGTTGCCACGGTGCGCAATCTGGATTGGCTGGAAGCAGGCAAGATGACCGAAGAGCAGCGCTCCCAGATAACCAGCAACTGTTGCGGCGGCTATATTGAACCCCAGAGAACCTATCCGGATGCAAACATTGATCCCGAGCTGGCCTCACTGCTGGTTAATGCCAACTCCACAGAAACTCTCACAGATAACGTGGCACTTCTGGATGGTGATGTTCAGATATCTCAGGGCTATCGACAGATTCGCAGTAACTCTGCACGTATAGACCAGACCAATCGTACTGTCGTCCTTGAAGGCGATGTCCAGTTTCGCGAACCTGGACTATTGCTGCTGGGCAACAATGCAGAAATCGATATCGACAGTAAAGAAGTACAAATCGAAGATACGATCTACGTCCTTCACGAGGCATCGGTGCGCGGCAAGGCGAAAAATTTGCAGCGCACAAATGATGGCGTGATCACCATTTCCGATGCCACTTACTCGACCTGCAAACCCGGAGATACAACCTGGCAAATGGCCACTAGCGAAATTGCTATTGATCAGGCGTCAGGGTTTGCGACGGTAAAAAATGCCCGGCTGAAAGTAAAAGATATTCCAGTGTTCTATTTTCCGTGGATTAAATTTCCGGTTAACGATCACCGCTCTTCTGGCCTCTTATTTCCCGCGATCCATGTCAGCAGCAGTAACGGACTCGACTACTCTCAGCCGATCTATTGGAATCTGGCCGAGAATTATGATGCGACCATTACCCCACGTTTGGTTCAAGAGCGCGGAATGAGCTTGGAACTGGAGTTTCGCCACATGTCCAGTTTGGCAAAGACCGAGATTTTCGGCGCCTTTTTGGGTGACGACAAGGGCGGGAAAGATGAGAATGACATAGACGCTGAGTCTGGTCTGCCAGAATATCTTGGCCAGGACCGCTATCTGATGGGCATCAATCATCTCGGTGGTATCGGCAAGTCTTGGTCGACCTTTCTGGATATCAACAAGGTTTCCGATAATGATTACCTCGGCGATCTCGGCAGTATGTCTCAGGAGTCAACCAGCCTGATTAATCTGCGCCGCATCGCAGGGGCAACATATAAGTCCGAACACTGGGACTATCTTATTGAAGCTCGAGATAACCAGATTATTGTCGATGGCTTAGAGGAGCAGTACTCGGTACTGCCGAAAATTGACATCAATGGTTACTACCGTTTTGACAACAGCCTGGTGGTGGATCTAAATAATCAGAGCGCTCTGTTTAACCACGACAATCGCAACTTTGTCACCGGCATTAGAAATCGACTGGACTATGGTATTAGCTGGGACAAGCGCTGGACTTGGGGCTACTTCCGCCCGCAACTTCGCGTCAAGCATCTCTCTTACAACCTGGATGGCGATGCTGCGTTCCCAGGGAATCGCAGTCCGTCTGTGACCGTGCCTGTATCCTCAGTGGACAGCAGTATATTCCTCGAGCGCGACAACAGCTGGCTGGCTGGCTTTACACAGACTCTGGAGCCACGACTCTACTATGTAAAATCCGCCTTTAAGGATCAGTCTGATTTTCCGGATTTTGATACTCGGGAATTCACTCCCTCCTACGACCGCCTGTTTCGCGATGAGCGCTTTAATGGCGGCGATCGAATTTCCGACGAAGAGCGACTGACCATTGCCCTGACCACGCGTTTTATAGACAAGAGATCTGGGCAGGAACGATTTATCGCCAGCATTGCCCAATCAATCAATTATATTGATCGGCAGATAACCCTGTCCGCGACCCCCTCAGCTCAGGAGCTCGCCGAACTGAGTCGCAGGCAGTCTCCGCTGGCACTGAAACTGTCTGGACGAATGAATGTTAATTGGCGTTTTACTAGTGATATTATCTACGACACACATGATAATGAACTGGAAAAAAGCAGTATTAGCTTGCGCTATAATGACCGCCAAAACCGGTTATTTAATGCGACCTACCGTTCGACGCGACGGGATCCTCGCCTATTTAATGGCGTCAGCCTGGCTCAGGATATTCGCCAGGCGGATATCTCGGGATTTGTTCCCCTGGCGGGAAATTTTAATCTGGTTGGGCGCTGGAATCACGACTTTACCAACAGTCGGGCGCTGGATATTTTTGCCGGATTTGAATATAACAGCTGTTGCTGGCGGGCAAGTGTTGTCGCCCGTCGCTGGCTGGATCGAAGAGACGATGTGTTGCGTCCCGAAGAGGATCTGACACTGTCCAATGGAATATTTTTCCAAATACAATTTAAAGGTCTGGCTGGCTCTGGCGGTCGGGTTGACTCAATGCTTAACAATGGTATCTACGGTTATGGATCTAAAGAAAACTTGTAACAACGTACTGATTGCATTTTTGCTCTCCGCAGTCTCAATCAGCGCAATCGCCCAAGTTGAAATTCTCGACAGGGTTGTCGCGGTTGTCGATGAAGATGTTGTACTGGAAAGCGAAGTGCAGCAACGACTGGCTGCCATCTATACCCAGATTCAGAAATCCGGTACCCAACCGCCCCCCGAAGAAATTTTGACTCAGCAGGTGCTTGAACGTTTGATCTCTGAGCGACTGCAACTCAATATGGGCTTCAGTGCTGGCATTCGCATTAGCGATGAAGAGCTCAATGATGCTATGAATCGTATTGCCGCCAGCAACCAGTTGACGATGGAACAGTATATTCAGCAGATTCACAGCTCCGGCTCAACCCTGTCAGCATTACGTGAAGAGATTCGTAGCGAAATGATTTTAAGTCGCGTCCAGCAGGGCTTCGTAATGCGCCGTATCAATATCAGCAGCCAGGAACTGGATAATTTTCTCAGCTCTGAAGAGGGCCGTTTTATGACCTCTCCGGACGTCAATATTGGCCATATCCTTCTGCCCGTTCCCAGTGATACCAGCACCGCTGAAGCCAATGGCATTTTAGAGCGCGCTCAAGACCTGCTCCGCCAGGTGCAGAGCGGTACAGATTTCAAACAGCTGGCTATCGCCAATTCTGCAGATCAAACGGCACTCCAGGGAGGGGATCTCGGCTGGAGAAAAATGGCGCAGTTGCCCGGGGTGTTTATTGAGGCCGTTGAAAAGCTTGAGGTCAACACTGTATCTGAACCGATTCGCAGCGGTGCCGGCTTTCACCTGGTCAAGCTCTACGAGCGTCGCGGTGGTGGCGAAAAACTTGTCGAGCAGCACTTTGCCCGACATATTCTTATAGTGCCCAACGAGATCCGCGATGAGGAAACGACTATTATCCAACTCAATGAACTTCGCGATCGGGTTGCCGGCGGTGAAGATTTCGCTCTGTTAGCCAAAGAGTTTTCTGAAGATCCTGGCTCGGCACTGAATGGTGGTGAACTGGGCTGGTCAACGCCGGGGATGTTTGTACCGGCGTTTGAGCAGACGATGAATAGTATCGAATTGGAGGAGATCAGCGCTCCGTTCCTCTCTCAGTTCGGCTGGCATATTCTGCAAGTTACCGAGCGCCGCAATCAGGATTTCAGCGACAAAATTATGCGCAACAATGCTGAAAATCTGCTTCGTCAACGCAAGTACGAAGAGGAACTGCAGGTCTGGCTGCAGGAAATTCGCGATGAAGCTTTCGTCGAAATAAAAGAGCCCAAAAACAAAGAGTCTAAAATCAAAGAGCCTGGAAAGTCATGACTTTACGCCTGGCACTAACGCCGGGAGAACCCGCAGGCATTGGCCCAGACCTATTAATCAGCCTAGTACAGGATGGTTGCGACCACGAATTGGTGGCCTATGCCGACCCGCAACTCTTGCAGCAGCGCGCCGCTGAGCTCAAGCTCAGCCTCAGGTTTCGTGAACCAGGCCCCAACCCAAAACCTTTAAAGCCCGGCGAGCTGGCGATAGTGCCAATAACTCTCGCAGAGCCAGTGGTGGCGGGCCAGCTTAACAGCGCCAATGGCGCCTATGTATTGCACTGCCTGGATTCTGCAATTACAGACTGCCAGCGCAATTTCTGCCAGGCGATGATTACCGGGCCAGTGCAGAAGTCAATTATCAATGATGCCGGTCACGCCTTTACCGGGCACACTGAATATCTTGCGGATAAAACCGCGACGCCATTGGTGGTGATGATGTTGGCGACCACCGAACTACGCGTGGCACTGGCAACGACCCACCTGCCGCTGCGCGATGTTGCCGACAGTATTACCCAGGCATCGCTCACTGAAGTGATCAATATTTTAGTCGCTGACCTACAGAGAAAATTTGCTATTCCATCACCGGCCATACTGGTCTGCGGTCTCAACCCCCACGCCGGTGAAGGCGGTCACCTAGGGCGCGAAGAGATCGAGACAATCAATCCAGTTCTGGAAAACTTGCGCGCTCAGGGCGTAAACCTTATCGGCCCGCTGCCCGCCGACACATTATTTACACCCAAATATCTGGATAGCGCCGATGCAGTTCTGGCGATGTATCACGATCAGGGTCTGCCAGTGCTTAAATACCAGGGCTTTGGACGAGCAGCCAATATTACCCTTGGACTTCCTATTATTCGCACATCGGTAGATCACGGCACAGCACTGGATCTGGCTGGTACCGGCAGCGCAGATAATGGTAGTCTTCAGACCGCCATTCAGGTTGCGGTGCAGATGGCGACAAAAACTGACGGTACAGACGCAGAATGACCATTCAACATCAGGCGAGAAAACGCTTCGGACAAAATTTTTTGGTTGACCAACAAATTATTGCGCAAATTGTTTCCGCTATCGGGCCCAGTGCCGATGATAATTTGATTGAGATCGGCCCAGGTACTGCGGCTATTACTGAACATCTTATTGAACGCTGCCCGAGTATGAAAGTGGTGGAGCTGGATCGTGACCTGGTTAGCTACTTGACTGAGAAATTTGTCGCCTATCCGGATTTCAGTATTTTCAGTGGTGATGCGCTTAAGACCGACTTTGCCCAGTTTCATAACGGCCGACAGATGCGTCTTGTCGGCAATCTGCCCTATAATATTTCCACACCGCTGCTGTTCCATCTCATTAAGGTGCGCGAGCTTATTCAGGATATGCACTTTATGTTGCAGCTCGAAGTGGTCGAGCGTCTCGGTGCTGTGCCGGGCAATAAAACCTATGGCCGGCTCTCGGTCATGGTGCAGTACCACTGTCGGGTTATGCCACTGATACCAGTACCGCCGGAATCGTTTAGGCCAGCACCCAAGGTGCAGTCGGCAATTGTCAGGCTCAAGCCTCACAGTAAAAAGCCCTGTGTCGCCGAGAATGAGGAACTACTCAGCCAGTTAGTCAGCCACAGTTTTCAGCAGCGCCGCAAAACTCTGCGCAACTGCCTGAAGCCCTACGCTGGGCATCTCGACTCGGCAGCCGAGGAGATAGATTTATCGCGCCGCGCTGAACAGCTTAGCGTTGCTGAATTTGTCACATTATCCAACCATATCCACCACAGCATGACGAGAGCCAAATGACGGATCAGCCAATTATTGTCAAGGTAGACACAGAATATCTCAGCCAGGAATCAGAGCCCGAAAACAGTCGTTTCGTGTTCGCCTATCAGATCACGATTCACAACCGCGGCAATGAAGCAACCCAATTGCTCAGTCGCCACTGGGTGGTCACCGATGGCAATGAGGGGAAAAAGGTCTATCGCGGTATGGGAGTCGTTGGTAAACAGCCTTTAATTACTCCCGGCCAGTCCTATAAATATACCAGCGGCATTGTGCTCGACACGCCGGTTGGCACTATGCAGGGCCACTACAGCATGCGCGACCCGCAGGGCCGTTCATATGATGTGCCAATAGCACCCTTTTTACTCTCGACACCCAATACCGTGAACTAAATGACTGATTACGTCGTCGGAGACATTCAAGGTTGCCTGGATCCATTACTCAAATTACTGGACAGGGTAAACTTTGAAGCGACGACAGATCGTCTAATCGCTGTCGGCGACCTGATCAACCGCGGCCCCCAGTCATTGGAAACCCTGCGCTTTTGCAAACAATTGGGCAACTCCTTTACCTCGGTACTGGGCAATCATGATCTACACCTTCTAGCGATCTCTCAGGCGGTTCGCTCGGCTACCCCCAAAGATACCCTGAATGACATTCTCAGCGCTCCCGACCGCGACGAGCTGCTAAGCTGGCTGCAACAGTTACCACTGCTGCTGACTATTGGCGACTATACAATCGTCCATGCGGGCATCCCACCCAACTGGAGTATCAGCACGGCGGCATCTATGGCTCGAGAGGTAGAGGCGGTTCTGCAGTCCGATCAGTCGAGCCTCTATTTTCAGCATATGTACGGTAACCAACCGGATATTTGGTCGGATAATCTTGAAGGGCCAGAGCGCTGGCGAACAATCACCAACTATCTGACCCGTATGCGCTACTGCAGTAGTTCCGGGCAGCTTGAGTTGTGCGCCAAGACCGCACCAGATAACAGCGACGAACAATCGGTTGCTGGATTTGCCCCCTGGTACAGTCATAAAGCGCGTCTGGCAGCGGAGGATAAAATTATCTTTGGTCACTGGGCGGCGCTTGAGGGAAAAGACTGCGGCGACAACCTCTATCCTATGGACACCGGCTATGTCTGGGGTGGGGCAATGCGCCTGATGAATCTCGACAGTGGCGAGCAGTATCACCAATACGCCGATTCTGGCTAGTGGTTATTTAGCCAACGGAATTTAATAGCTCTTTGTAAGAGCCCCTTTTAATAACTAGCTTAATTAAAGAGGCACCAGATGTATAAACTTCCTATGAAGAAAGTTCTAACGCTCTTTGCAGCATTACTTTTCGTCGCTGCCTGTTCTGATCAGACCAACACAGTTCCTGCAGACGATGCCCTGCCGCAAATATCCGGTATTGATCTGACCGGGATGGATACTTCAGTGCGCCCACAGGATGATTTCTACCGCTATGCCAACGGCAAGTGGTTGGAGTCGACCGAGATCCCCGCCGATGAGGTTGGCTGGGGCAGCTATATGACATTGCGCAAAGAGAGTCTCGAACAGTCTCGGGTGATTGTCGAAGCTGCGGCAGCGGATCACCAAGACGATCCGGCGAGAGTGAAAATCGGTAACTACTACAATGCATTTATCGATGTGGCGCGCATTGAAGAGCTGGGCATAGAACCGGTCGCCAACTATCTTGAGCAAATCGATAATCTTAAAACCCACGCTGATATTGTTGCCTTTTTCGGCAGCTCAAATCCGGCCGGTATCGATGCACCGTTTAATCTCTATGTGGGTCAGGATGATAAAGATGCGACAAGCTATATATTGCACCTGGTTCAATCGGGACTCGGCCTGCCCGACCGCGATTACTACAGCGATAGCTCAGAGCGCGGCGTGGAAATTATTGGCAGATACAAAAGCTATCTGGCAGATATTCTCGCTCTTTCCGGTCATACAGATGCCAGCGCTGCCGCTGAGCGTATTTTTGCCCTGGAGAGCCAGCTAGCTGAACATCAGTGGAATAAAATCGACAACCGCGATGCCGACAAGCGCTATAACAAATTATCCGCTAAAGAATTTATCGCGCTACTCTCAAATCTGGACTTGGAAACCTATCTACTGGGTATTGGTATTGACTTGCCCGCGACTGTAATCGTTGTGCAGCCGAGTTACCTGGCTGCCTTTAATCAGTTATTTACCCGAGTTGAGGTAGAGTCCTGGAAAGATTATCTGCGCGCCAATGTACTCTCCAGCTTCGCGAATTATCTGCCCCAGGCGTTTGTGGATACTCGCTTCGATTTCTATTCGAAATTCCTCTATGGCCGAGAGGAACAACAGCCGCGCTGGCGCAAGGCGATTAGCTCGATCAATGGCAATCTCGGCGAACTGTTGGGACAGCTCTATGTGGCCAAACATTTCTCACCAGATTCCAAGGCGCGGATGATTACCATGGTCGATAACCTGATCGCCGCCTATGCGGAGTCGATTGAGAATCTCGAGTGGATGAGCGATGAGACCAAACAGCAGTCGCTGGTAAAGCTGTCCAAATTTACCCCTAAAATTGGCTACCCGGATAAGTGGAAAGATTACTCCGCTCTAACCGTGGACAGCGGCGATCTGTTTGGCAATATCCAACGCTCGCGAATTTTTGGCCATGATGTGAATATGGCAAAACTGGGTGCGCCAATTAACCGTGATGAATGGTTTATGGCACCACAGGAAGTCAATGCCTACTACAACCCCGGCCTTAACGAGATTGTCTTCCCGGCTGCCTATCTGCAACCACCCAATTTTATCCCCAATGCAGAAGATGCCTATAATTACGGGACTATAGGCACCACTATCGGTCATGAGATTGGGCATGGTTTCGATGACCAGGGTAGTAAGTACGATGGTGATGGTAATTTAAAAAGCTGGTGGACAGAAACTGATCGCCAGCAGTTTGAACAGCGCACTCAGGGTCTGGTGGATCAGTTTAATAAGTTTGAAGCCCTGCCCGGCCTGTTTGTTAACGGTGAGTTGACTCTGGGAGAGAATATCGGTGATCTGGGGGGCACATCAATTGCTCTAAAAGCCTATCGTATGTCATTAGAGGGTATGGCATCACCGGTTATCGATGGCTTTAGCGGCGAGCAGCGTTTCTTTTTGGGCAATGCTCAATCGAGCAGGATTAAATGGCGCGACCAGATCCTCGAAATCATTGTTAAAACCGATCCCCATTCACCGGATATCTATCGTATCAATGGGGTGTTTCCCAATATGGCAGATTTCTACAAGACTTATAATGTTGTGGAAGGTGACGGGCTGTTTCTACCGAAAGATCAGCGGGTGAAGATCTGGTAGGGGTAACTGATAGCTGTAAACAGCCCGCTGAAAAATAGCAGGCAAAAAAAAACCGGACACTTATTCAGAGTCCGGTTTTTTTATAGCGAAATATAGAGCTTATTCGCCAGTAGTCTCTTCTACATCAACAACGTCATTGGCGGCACGGTCGACCAGCTCAACATAGGCCATTGGTGCATTATCACCAGTGCGGTTACCGCACTTAAGGATACGTACATAACCACCTGGACGCTCGAGGAAACGCGGGCCCAAGTCAGAGAACAACTTGCCTACTGTCGCCTTGTTGCGAAGACGGTCA
>JABBBF010000118.1 GCA_018607545.1 SAR92 clade bacterium
GTATTGGAGTCATTTAAACGGTCGGAAAGCTTTGAGGGTGGGGCGAATTATTATCGAGGTGGTAGCGGCCCCCAATCTGTATCATTTAGTCGTTTAGAATCTCCATTGGCAGAGATGTTTATCCACTCTTCGCAAGTCTGCGGTCATGAATACAATGACGACTACAATGCTGAGAAGCAAGAGGGTGTCGCACGTATACAAGCAAGTCAACGACGAGGAAGGAGGTGTTCGACTGCGCGTGCCTTTTTGGCCAAGGCAAGAAAACGAAAAAATCTACAAATAAGAACCGGCTATATGGTTAGTCGTGTCATTATTAATAATGGTCGCGCCGAGGCTGTCGAATGCCTATTCAAAGGGAAGCCAGTAAGCTTTAAATGTAAAAGAGAAATTATCTTAAGTGCTGGTGCGATTGGTTCTCCAAAATTGTTGATGTTATCTGGCATTGGGCCAGCACAGCATCTTCGTGAACACGGAATTAAGGTTGCTGTAGATAGTCCGGAGGTTGGTGAAAATCTTACCGAGCATCCAGCAGTATGGCTTGAAGCAAAAGTCACCATTCCCTCGTTAAATGCAGAAACGCGTCCATTACGTTACCTTATTAACGGTTTAAATTGGATGCTCTTTGGTAAAGGCCCCGCATCCGCTGGTGTTTGTCAGGCGCAGGTATTTTCTCATACAAGATCTAAGTTGGCGGCACCCAATATGCAGCTGATTTTAAACCCTGTAGGCTGGGTAATGGATCATGAGACTAAAACTTCGGTTATTGATAGACAGAATGGCATCTCGATTGCTGCCGTGGTTTTGCAGCCGAAAGGCCGCGGCCGAATTCGCTTAATCTCTTCTTCTGTTCATGACTCTCCTTTAATTGAGCATGAACTATTGGGCCACCCTGAAGATATGGCACAGCTGGTTGAGGGAGTTCGTCAGATTGTGGATATTTTAAGAGAAAAGCCTATCGCCGATGTTATTGAAAAAATTACCATACCCGCCAATGTCGATGGGCCTGATAGCCATTACGAGGAACAACTACGTCGCCACGCCTTTCGTGGTGATCATCCTTGCAGTACCTGCAGGATGGGGGGTGATATTGAGTCTGTAGTAGATCCGAGATTGAAGGTTCGATGTGTTAAAGGTCTGCGCGTGGCTGACGCATCAGTTATGCCAACAATAACCAATGGCAATACTAATGCCCCCACGATAATGATTGCTCAGAAAGCCTCGGAAATGATTTTGGAAGACGCAGGGTTTTAATTTATGTTGTACTGCTAATCTAGTATGCCGCCAATTTCAGACATTAAATCTTTAGTAAACTTTTCTTTGAATTTAAGAGATAAAAGGTTTTCTTTTAATTGCTCAACTGAGGATGCCCCCAAAATAACTGAATTTACATTGCTATTCTGCATGCACCACGCGATTGAAAGCTGGGCCAGTGAGCAATCCAGCTCCTTTGCAAGGGGCCGTAAAAGATCTATTTTTTCTAGATTTTCCCTGTTTAAAAGATCTTTTATCCATGGTTCAAAAGCTTCTCTTCCAGAAAGTGAGGCGGAGTTGTATCTTCCAGCTAATATCCCATAAGCTAAAGGGCTGAAAACGGTCAGGCCCATGCTGTACTTGTCGTAAAGAGGATGAAATTCCTTTTCGACTTTATCTTTAACCAGCATATTGTATTCGGATTGCTCTGTAGACGGAGGGATGCAGGAGTACTTTTCTGCGGCCAGATAGGCTTCATTTATTTCTTTTCTACTCCACTCAGATGTACCCCAGTAGAAGGCGAGGCCTGATTTAATAATATGATCCATGGCCCTTACAGTTTCTTCTATAGGTGTCTCATGATCTTGCCTGTGACAATATAAAACATCAACATATTCCATATCGAGCCGACGTAAAGAGTTTTTTGTACCTTCAACGAGATGCTTCCACGATAGGCCTGTGTCATTTTCCTTTTCGTTACCGTCCCCTAGTAATAATTTTGTTGATATAACCAGTTCCTCTCTACGAAAGTTCTTTGCTATTCGCCCCATTATTGATTCAGATATTCCGCAGTTATATATTTCGGCATTATCAAAGGAATTTATACCATGATCAAAAGCAGTCATCATGCAGGCTTTTGATTGGCGGAAGTCCATTTTTTCACCAAATGTTAAGTATGAGCCATAGGATAATTCACTTACCTTAATACCCGCACAACCTAGCCTGTTGTATTTCATTTTAACTCCAGATATTTTTTGAATGATATTTTTAATACTCAATGTATAGCTTTTAGAGCCGTTATCGGCGAGGAAATAAACTTACTCTCAACCAAATACCCCAGATAGGTTTTAAGCAGATCCCGATCGACAACAGGGCAGTCAACCTTTGCTTTAAAGAGTTTATCGAGCATGGGTAAATAGCTATCATCAAAGTTGAACTCTTCAGAAAAACAGCTTTCTTCTATGCTGGGTTGATCATCTAAATAAAGTCCGGCTAGGGTTTGAAATTCTTTTGATTCGGGATTTTTGGCCCGACGATCTTTGAGTTTTTTCTGCCATATTGGCAGTGGAACAACCTCAAGGTTATAGCCAAACTCTTCCAAAGCCACTGGTAATTCGCCCCAGTCCATGGGTCTTGGGCTGACAATATCGAAGCTCTGGTTCACCGACTTAGACTGTTGGAACAATGTCACGATAGCCCTGGCGACAAAGTCGACCGGGGTCAGGGTAGGGGAGCATATTTGTGCTAACCCATCACCGTTGGGTATGCAGTTGAGCGCGATACAGCCTTTTATTAGCAGACAGATTCGATCTTTGTTATTTGAAATTCCCTGTTGATCGCCGCTCACCATTCCAAGTCTGTATATGGAGACTGGTATGCCTCTGCGGTTACCCAGTTGAACCATTCTTTCTGCAGCATATTTACTCAATGGGTAGCCGAATTCTTTGCCATTGGCGAGACGTTGAAAGTCTTCGGTACTAACGCTGTCGTTGTTCAGTATCGAAATATGACGCACTGACTTGATCTTGTGGGTGGTGGCCAGCCGCAGTACTTCTCGGGTACCACCGACATTGGCGGCTTTTAGCATGTCGTAGGGGTAGACATGATTAACCCAGGCACCATTGTGAAAAATAATATCGACACTTCTCGAGAGATAGTCAAAAGCGGCGATGCTCAGGCCGAATTTCTGCTCTGAGAGGTCACCCAGAACCGGCACTATGCGGTTGCTGAATCCCCTTTGGTAGAGTTTGTATTCAGTGAGCTTTTCGCGGATACGGGCTCGAGCCTGTACTGGAGAGTCTGCTCTTATCAAGCAGTAGATGCGGGCTTTAGTTTGACCGAGAAGCTCTTTGAGCAGAAAGGCGCCGACAAAGCCAGTGCATCCGGTCAAGAATATACCGCTTGGGTTTCTTAGGTCTGCCCATGGCTGCGCGCCTATATTGATACTGCGATCCAGTGCAATTTCGCTATCCAGTTTGATCAGCTTCGCTGACTTTTTGGCACTTTCTAACAGTTTGTTTAAACGGCTTATAGTTCGCTGTTCAAAGAGGTCTTTAACCTCTATATCCAGGCTATTTTTGCTACACAGCGAGATTACCCGCATCACCGAGATAGAATTGCCCCCGAGATCAAAGAAGTCGTGGTCGATGCTGATATTTTTTGCTGGCAGCGCGAGCACATTGGACCAAATGGCTACTAGCTGCTTTTCAATTGCTGTGCGCGGTTTAATAAAGTCATTTGATTCGAGCAGATAGGTACTTGGAAACGGCAGCGCTTTGCGATCCACTTTGCCATTGTTGTTTATCGGCAGTTGATCCAGTGGGATAAAGATCGAGGGGATCATGTAGTTTGGCAATACGGATTTTAAGTCGCCACGCAGCTGTTCAATACCGATGCTGCCCTTTTTGGCCACGACATAGGCGGTCAGGAAGTGGTTGCTGCCGCTCTTATCACGGCTGTGGGCAATAACTACAGCTTCGCTAATATAGGGCAGAGCATCAATAACGGTTTCAATTTCGCCTATCTCTATCCTGTAGCCACGAATTTTTATCTGGTTATCAATGCGACCACAGAAATCGATACTGCCGTTTTCCTTGTAGCGGGCAAGGTCACCACTTTTGTAAAGTCGTTGCCCTGGCTCTTTGCTAAAGGGGTTGGGGATAAACTTTTCAGCAGTGAGTGCCGGCCGGTGCATATAGTTGCGGGCCAAACCATCGCCGCCGATATACAGTTCACCCGCCACACCTACGGGTACAGGATTACACCGGCTATCCAGGATATAAGTGGTGGTGTTGCTTATTGGTCGGCCAATGGAAACGGCATTCAGGTTGTCGATGGTTGTCTTATCAATCGGTTCGAAGGTAGTAAATGTGGTGTTCTCTGTGGGGCCGTAGGCATTGACAAATAATGTGTTCGGGCAGTGTTTTTGTGCTCGTTTAATATGTTCGACAGAGAGGGTTTCGCCACCGGTGATTACAAAAGGTACGGTTCTCATGCTGCTGGGTTGCTCGTCTACCAGCATATTAAATAGCGAGGTGGTTAAAAACAATGTGTCTATATTTTGCTCGCGAATTATATTTTCGATGCCTATCGCTGACAGGGTTGGCTCCGGGTAGATAACTAATTTGGCGCCATTGAGCAGTGTCGCCCAAATCTCAAAGGTTGCTGCATCGAAGGAGATAGATGATGCATGCAGCACACTTTTTATTGGACGCAATTTTAGGTAGCGATTGTTTTTAGCCAGCCTGGCCACTGCTCTATGGGGAATGGCGACGCCTTTGGGCATGCCGGTCGAGCCGGAGGTGTAATTGATATAGGCAAGATTATCTGCCCCTGTGGTAGTACAGGGTGCGCTGAGGGGATAGCCTTCAAGTTTTTGCCATTCGCTGTCGAGGCTCAAGGTGACCAGCTCGGTATTATCAAAAACAGCATTTGCCAGGCTCTGCTGGGTGAGTAGCAGTTGAATATTACTGCTGTTGATCAGGTAGTTGATACGCTGTAGGGGATAGTTGGTGTCTATGGGTACATAGCAGCCACCAGCTTTGAGTATAGCGAGAATGCCAATCAGCATATCTGCACTGCGCTGCAGATATAAACCGATCGGCATATCCGGGGAAATTCCCTGGCCAATTAAATAGTGGGCGAGCTGGTTGGCCATAATATCCAGCTCATGGTATTTCATTACCTGATCTTGATAGACCAGGGCGACGGCATTGGGTTGCAGTGCGGCCTGCTGCTCAAATAGTTGGTGAATACATTGATCTTGTGGATAGCTGGTTGCCGTGTTATTCCAGTCACTAATCAGGGTTTTGCGCTCCCGCTGGCTGAGCATGCATAGTTCGCCAATGCACTGTTGGGGATTTTCGACAGCGGACTGCAGTAGAACTTCAAAGTGGTTGGCCATGCGTTTTATGGTTGCCTGGTCAAATAGATCACTGTTGTATTCGAAGTGTCCTTTTAACTGGTCGTCGATTATTTCCACTGACAGAGTCAGTTCAAATTTTGCCACGCCCATAGAGCGAGAGGTGGCTGATTCGGTGGGTTGACCGGCCAGCTGGTTATCTTCGAGGGCGATACTGTCGAATACCAGTGCCGCTTGAATGGGGTTGGCATCTGCAGCTATCACTCCCTTGTCTCTTAAGCTGTCGACTAATTTCCCAAAGGGTACCGGCTGCTTATAAAAAGCTTCGTTGCTAAGTTTATCGAGAGCGGTTAAGAAATCGCTAAATAATAATTCTGGGCTGATGGTTGAGCGCAGCAGGGCGGTTTCGGCAAAGAAACCAAGCAGTTCGCTGCAGTTGTTGCCGTTGCGGTTGGCGACGATGGTGCCAACGACTATATCTCGCTGTCTGCTGTAGCGCATCAGCAAGCTTTTATAGGCGGCAAGTACCACAATAAAAGGCGACACACGCTGTTTCCAGCTGGTGCTAATCATCGACTGGGTGACTTTTGTGGAGAGTTCTATCGATTGCCAGGCACCAAAGGAGCGGCGTACCAATGGCCTATTGTGGTCGATTGGCAGGTCTAATACAGGTGGCAGGCCCTCTAGCTCTTTTACCCAGTACGCAAGTCGTCGCTTTAGAGTTTTGCTTTGCAGCCAGTCTTTTTCCTGCAGGGCATAGTCGCGCAACTGGAATGGCAGGGGTTCGGCAGACTGGTTATTTTGATCGTTCTGTTGTTGGTAGAGCTGGTTGATCTCTTTAAGCAGTATCACCGCTGCGCGGCCATCCATAATGATATGGTGAAAGGAAAATAAAAATAGTTGTTTGTTATCGGGCAGTTGCAGAACAGCGACGCGAAATAATGGGCCTGTAGCAAGATCGTAGATGGCCTGTCCTTGCTCAAGGCAATGGTCATTGATCAGTTTTTCCAGAGCCTGTTTATTACAGTTTTTACTGCCAACCTGAATAACCGGGATTGAAACCGAAAAGGGTGTCAGCGCTATTTGCTGTAGTTGCTCTTGTTTATTGAGCTGAAACACTGTGCGCAGCGCTTCATGGCGTTGCACTATGGTTTCAAGGATCTTTTCGAGAGCTTTAATCTGCAGTTTTCCATAGATCAGAACTTCAACTTGCTCGTTGTAGCTGTAGGCAGGTTGTTGCAGGTTGCACTGATACCAGAGCCGCTGCTGTGCATTTGATGCGATTGCTGATGTGGTTTTTGCTTTTGTAGCTTTCAGTTTTTTCGCTGTTGCCATTCTAACTTCCCTGTATGCAAGCCGAGTGAGTTGCTGTTGTTGGGTTGCATACTAGGTAGGGCGTATTTTGCGTACAAACTATATAGATAGAATATATTTAAGGTCTCTGGAAAAATCCCCGGCAAATGTTTAACAAATAATCAACATATATTGATTGTTAGAAAACCATCAATTCCTAAACTTCAGTCTCGTTAAATCGAGTATTAAAGGAGAGGTATTTGTGGCTCAGTTAAAGGATTACCTAAAGCGGTCTCGGGATAGATATCCCCAGAAGACCGCCTTGGAAATTGCCGATGAAATTTTCAGCTACGAGAGAGTTTATAACCTGGCATCAAGTTTTTCCGCAGGGTTAACAGAGTTAAAAATAGGTCGGGAAGCAAAGGTGGCGATCTGGCTACCTAAATCACCGGAGGCCTATATCAGTATATTTGGCGCTGCTGAGCATGGCTCGGCATTTATACCAATTGATATTTCCATGCCTGCCGAGCGGGTTAACTATATTCTCAACGATTCCAGAGCCGATGTTTTAATCTGCCGCGCTGCGGATTACAGCGCTGCGTTTGAGTCCAGGCTGGGCTCGGTCAAGCTGGTTATTCTGGTCGGTGAAGAGAGCAGTTCGCCGGTTTATCCGCGCTGTCATTATTTGCGCTGGATGTCGTTTATTTCCTCAGAGTATGAGCAGGAGCAGTTGGCGAGAAAGCGATCGAATGGCTCTCAGATCTCGACTGTGGCGCTGTTTTCCGAAGAGGATGCGGCTTATATTTTTTATACCTCGGGCAGTACTGGTACTCCCAAAGGCGTGGTGATTAGTCATCGTGCAGCCTGTGCATTTATTGATTGGGCGGTCTCTTGCACCGAGTTAAGCTGTGTCGATCGAGTGGCAAACCAGGCTTCCCTGGGCTTTGATATATCGACGTTTGATATATTTGCCACCCTCGATTCCGGGGCAACTCTGGTTTCGGTTCCCGATTGGCCGATTGGTTCGGGCTATCCCTTTGCTCGCTATATAGAAGAGCAGCGTATAACGGTCTGGCAGTCGGTGCCGACAATATTGGTGAAGATTTCAGAATCCCAACTCAAGACTCTATTTAATCTTTCCAGTTTGCGGGTGGTGATATTTACCGGCGAGCCTTTCTATAAAAATGATCTGGTTGAATTCCAGCAATATGTGCGCGGCGCGCGGCTGTTTTGCTGGTTTGGTTCCACAGAGTTAAATAGCTGTATTAGCCACCTGGTAACTGCGGATGACCTGGCCAGTGAAGATCCTCTGCCGATCGGCAGACCCTGTTCCTTTGCAAAGGCTAAGCTGGTCTGTGATTTTGGCAGCCCTATTGGTGAGCTGTTTGTCGCCGGAGAATCTGTGATGTCGGGTTATATGAAAAACGGCGAAGTTTGCCGGGATAAATTTGTTCAGGGCCTTGATAAGCAGGATATTTACTACCCAACCGGCGATCTAGTCAGCGAAAAAGCGGGCCTGCTTGTCTATCACAGTCGCTGTGATTCGATGATCAAGCGCAATGGCTATCGTATTGAGCTCGGCGAGATCGAAAATAATGTTCTCAGCCACAGTGGTGTAGTTGAAACTGCCTGCGTTTATACGGATAAGGTAATCGTTGTATTTGTGGTGCCCTATGCCAATAACCTGGTGGTCAGTGAATCAGTTTTGCGGGCGGGGCTTGCGGCAAAGATTCCCGTTTATATGCGCCCCGACAAAATTATCTTTGTTGAGCATTTGCCGAAGACGCTGCGAGGAAAGGTGGATCGCAGGAAATTGCAGCAGTTGTACAAGGAGATTTTGCTGGAGCAACTGGCCAGTGAAAAGTCATTATCAGGCGTTGCATCGCAAGCATAAAACAGGGAGTCCCAAGGTATGAGCATCGCAAGCAATCCGGTATTGGATGTTATCAGGGCAGAAGTTGCCAGTTTATTGTCCAGTCAGCCGAAAACCTCAATTGAACGTGCCACATTAATCCGGGAGTTGCTCGACTCAATGTTATTTGTCGGGCTTTTGGTGCGTGTGGAGAAGTATTTTTCAATAGAGATTTCTGATCAAACAATCTATGAAAATTCAATTGTTACCTTTGGTGATCTTGCCGATTGTATTTATGTACAGCAACTGACTGTGGAAGATTAATGGGCAGATCCGAAACGGGAACAGAGGTCTACTAGTAAAGATTGTTGTTCATTTTTAAAAGGTATTTAGTGTTTTTAATAAGGAGTAGTCAGTGATCATTAGAAAATTAAAGGATGTTGTCGGCAGCGACCGCGAAGTGAATTGGGGCAATGGAACCAGCCGCAGATTTTTACTTGAGAGGGATGGTATGGGTTATAGCTTTACCGACACCATTGTTAAGGCTAATACCACTTCATTATTGGAGTATAAAAACCATATGGAGGCCTGCTACTGTATTTCAGGCAGTGGTCTGGTGGTGGATGCCACTTCCGGAGAAATCCATGAGATTCAGGTGGGCACTATCTACGCGTTGGATAAAAATGATGCCCACTATCTGGTCGCCAAGGATGAGGATCTGCGCCTGGTCTGTGTGTTTATGCCGGCACTGGTTGGGCACGAATCTCACAGTCTTGATGCGGAAGCTTCATCGGCCTATTGATCCTGTGTCGTTTAACGGCAAAGCTTTAATTAGAGTTAGGGCAGGCCGCATCGCTGTCTGCACTTTCTTTGGCCTCTTTTTTGCTCTCTTGCTGAATGGCTAATTCGTCGGGTTGAGGGATATGTTGCTTTATCCAGCTGAGTATTCGCGCGGAATAATCAATTCGCTCAGGGATTCCTCTAATACCATGCCCCTCCTGCGGATAATTCACCAATACGGAATTCACCTGATTTTCTAATAGCGCATGGTGAAATTGGGTTGCTTCAGCTGCGGGGGTGCACCTATCGAGAGCGCCGCAGATATTTAGGGTTGGTGTGGTTACCTGATGGGCATACATAATCGGACTGCGCTGCATATACTTTCCTTGGGAATTCTTATAATCATCATCGAGAAAAAGGGCGACAAAGTGTGAGATATTCGAGAGCAGATGCTGGCTTATATAGTTAGTCATAGGTGCGGAGAGTACCGCTGCGCAAAAACGCTGATCCTGGCTGATTAACCAGGCGGCCATATAACCTCCGTAGCTGTGGCCAATTACCCCGAGCCGCTGTGGATCGCTGAGACCCTGCTCGACTAGGTGATCGATGCCAGAGAGATAGTCATAGGTATCTGCGCCACCCAGATCCCCCAGAACCAGTCGGCTATAACCCTGTCCGCGACCGGCGCTGCCTCTTGGGTTGGGTAAAAATACCGCATAGCCTTTTTTTACCAGCATCAGGATATGCAGGCGCCGCCCGAGCCAGTGGGGCCGCCACTGCCAGACCGGGCCGCCATGCATATCCATAATAGTAGGGTGGGGTGCAGAACTTTTTGGGCTGAGTAACCAGCCTTGAATCTCAAGGCCATCTGCTGCGGTCCAGCTAATCTGTTCGGCGCTTTTGATCGCTGTAGACTCTGCGTTGTAACCCTGGTCGAAGCTTTTAATACAATGATACTGGCCATGGTTGATACGGCCAATTTCAGGGGCTTTAAAAAAACTTTCGGCGATTATCAGGCAGTCTCCACTGGCTATTGCTGAGACACTGATAAAATGGCCACAACCAGTTATTTCTGAACTGCTCCATACGGTTTCACAACTGTCATTGTGGGCTTTTTCAGATGGTTGGTATTGCAGAATATGAGTTTCAAAGCCGCGATGCCCGGCTACTAAGAGTTGTTCCTCTGAGAGCCATTCAGTATAGCTGATATCAACTCTGTGACTGTCGATGGAATTGCGTTGTCTGCTGTCGCTGTCGATTGTAAATAGATTGCCAGCGATAATATCCCGGTCACTGCCCAGCGCCTCTACAAATGCAATCTTCTGCCCGCCGGGGGTGGCGGATAGACAGGATAGTTGATCTCTAGGTTGGTGGAGTAACTCTGCACTGCCCGTCTGTATATCAATAAGTTGTAATACCGCTGAATACCATGCCTCTTCGCTGGGAGAGGGGGATGTTATTGCGGCAATACGCTGTTCGCCACACCAGACTGCCTGCCAGATATTGATACCTGCTGTTGGAATTAACTGTAGCTGATGGCTGGCTACTGTATAGATCCACGCCTGCCGCCAGCGATACTCCTCGGCACCGTTTTCTACATCTGGCATCCAGTTCGGCATTTGCTCTGCACCCCGATTGGTTTTTACGGCACCCTGAGCGCTGCCTTTGTCGGCACCGTGGCCCGCTACCGTTAAAAGAATGCGGCTGCTATCAGCTGACCACTGCAGCTGTTCAATCCAACCATTTACCAGCGGTGCTGATAAGAGGGTACTATCGGCCCTGTTGAGGATATTCAGTTGCAGGTTGCCAGGGATTCCATGATTGGATAGGAATGCGATATAGCGGCTATCTGGTGAATATTTACCCTGCTGTTCACTACAGTCTGTTTGGTTGCTGAGCGGATCGATTTCCTGGGTCTGCAGGTTTATCTGGTAAACCTTTGTTGTCAGGGGTTGCTCTAAAGATTGTGCATTGATACCGGTAAACAGCCCATGGGTGCCTTCTGGTGATGCCTGAATATGTTGTGCGTCATTTATGTCGGGGTTGTTGGTTGGCCAGATACTGCGGTATAGGTGGTGGGTCTCTCTAAAGGTGGGGGTTTGGCGAATATCCCTTTGCATATGTTCCTTCCTGTATTTCCTGTTATTTTTCTGTTTCTATGTTGCTCCTGTGTCTATGGCTTTTTGAACGCTTAACGGCCGCATATCAGTCCAAATATTATCCACCTCTGCCAGGCATTCTGCCCTGGTGCCGACAAAGCCGGTACTTTTCCAGCCAGCGGGCAATTGACTGTCAGAAAACCAATAGGAGTATTGCTGTTCTGAATTTACAACCACACAGAAACTACTGTTATCTGTATTTTTATTAGAGCCTTTTTGTCGGATTTTTCTAGCCATGGTTAGATTCCCTTTGTCAGTGATATTCATAGGAATCGCCATGTTAAGGCGCCTTTGCAAAATCCTTCAAAGGCTATATCTAATCTATTTCGGCCATATATTTACATACGTCAGCGAAGGATTTTACCGTACGAAATTATCTGCCTGGTGATGTAATCGCTGCCATGGTGACTACATGTTTGGATTGTTTTATGTAGTCAATACTGAACGCTGTTGCTCCAGACCAGTTGCTATTGAGTCTTTTGGTTGGTCGCAGAATTAGTTTGCTAGCACTGATACTGTAAATGGAAAAATCGTGAAAACTTTTTACACTGGAGAGCGATGGCCACAGGGCTTTAAAGAGGCTCTCTTTGGCGGAAAAGGCAAGGGTAAGCAACAATCCATATTCCGGATGCCGGTCTAATAAAAGCTCTTTTTCCAAGGGTTCCATTACCAAGTCTGCGATTTCTTTTGCTGCTGAATCGGTCAGTAGAGTTTCGCAGTCGATTCCAAGACCGGTATAGCTGTCCGCGCTGCCGACCACTGCCATAGCTCGATCGCCACTATGGCTGATTGAACCAATAATGCCCTCTGGCCACAGAGGCCTGCCATCTGGTTGCATAGGTATTTGAGTTTGACTGACGCTGTTTGGCGGTTGGCGAAGACTTTGAATTGCCCGGATGGCGCAGTAGCGACCGGCAATAAATTCACAGTGTCTTTTTGCTGTGGCATTGGCTAACTTGTTGGGTCGCTGTATATCGTAGCGAGCATAGCAGGTGTGATTATAATGTTGCCATTTATACTGGCAGCCGCAGTAGCTCAACTGGCTGTCCCGGTTTTTTTCGGAGGTTAAATCTGAATTGGCCAAAGCTGAAGTAAAGGAGATATTTTTTAGCAATTTTTGGCCTTTGTTAATCCTCAGATATGGAAATATCAATATTCTTTTTGAGTAGCTTTCTATCGATTTATTCAGTCTATCTGGGGGTAAAAAAACCTTTGAGTCATATAGCCCGAATATATTGTCGATTTGAACAACTTTTGCAGTGCACTTCTCCGCATTTTGAGAATATATGCAAAATATTTTCTCTGTGATAATGGCAGATAATATTCTAACTATCTGATATTAATGAAATTATCTAATATACAATTAAATTTTAGACAATTAGTGGTATAGCAGAATACTGTAATTTATGTAAACTGTGCTCTGCCTCCAGCATTCCATTTGCTCAATAGGATTTTGGGTGACAGGGCGCAATTTTGCCGTTGACTGGACGGGGTATTTAAATGGAATTTATAGGCCAAACCAATGCAAAGTAAATCTGATAATTCGAATATCATCAAACGTGTCTATCAAAGTCTTAAAAACTCGGTAATTTCCAATCAGTTTCCCGCAGGTGAACGTTTAAATATTGAATCTCTCGCTGAGGATTTACGAGTGAGTATTACCCCGGTTCGCGAGAGTCTGTTAAGGCTGGTCGCCGAGGGCTTAATTGTCACTGTTCCGAAGATGGGGTTCTTTATGAAAACCCTATCGGAGGTCGATATTCGAAATCTCTATGAATTAAACCATGTGCTGGTTGATTGGTCGGTCAGTTGCTTGATTGCTGATGCAATTCCAGGTTCGGTAGTTGGTGTGCCGGAGCTGTCTGTGCTGAGCAAGAAATTAACCTTGCTAAAGTCTCCCTCCGATGAGGTGATAGCCAATTCTGTAGGCCAGCTTTTTCAAGCCTGTGCAAAGCGCTCTGGCAATAGCGAGATTCTTTTGCGCGTTGAAAATGCCAGTGACAGATTAAATTATATTCGTATCTGCGAGGCGCGAATGCAAACGGCGCCATTGGAGCCACTGCTGGAGATTGTGCAATTTGGCTCTAAAGGTGATTATGAGATGTTAAGGGCGGGTCTTAAAACCCAATTTGAGCTCAGTTTGCGGATGCTGCCCCATGTTATGCGCCAGGGGATTTTTCCTCCGGTATCGGTGATCGATGAGGTAGTGGTTGAAAGAGTTGCCGAAAAACCACAATCGAGTTGGCGGTAATAGATAGAGATTTTAGCTTTTTTACTTTCGCCTAAAGCCTTTGGTTCTGGCTTCTATTGACAAGATAAGCGGTGTCCCTAATCATCCGTGGCTATAGTCTTTATTCGAGCGTTATAGCCAAAAAATAATCGGGGACATTTCTATGAGCAAGCAATCAGCGCGTACCACAGAGGGCAGGGGACAGTTATACAGCAGTATCTTGAATACTATCGGCAATACCCCCTGCGTAAAGATCAATTCACTGGCACCTGCAGGTGTCGACCTCTATGTAAAGGCAGAGTTTTTTAACCCGGCCGGGTCGGTTAAGGATCGTTTAGCGATTAGCATTATTGAGGAAGCTGAACGAACCGGTGAGTTGAAGCCCGGGCAGACTGTGGTCGAAGCAACCAGTGGTAATACAGGCGTAGGCTTGGCCATGGTCTGTGCGGCTAAGGGTTATCCCTTTGTGGCCACTATGCCCACCAGTGTCTCTATTGAGCGCCGCAAGTTGATGCGTTTTTTCGGGGCCAAGGTTATTTTGACCCCAAAGGCTGATAAGGCGATGGGCTGTTATCTTAAAGCTGTCGAGCTGGCTGAGGCTAATGGCTGGTTTTTGGCCCGTCAATTTGAGACTGATGCCAATGCGAAGATCCATGAAAATACCACAGCCCGTGAAATTCTGGCGGACTTTAGTGATAGCAATCTGGATTACTGGGTGACTGGTTACGGTACTGGTGGAACTTTTTCCGGTGTTGCGAAAGTGTTAAAAGAGCAGCGTCCAGAGACCAAAATTGTCCTCAGTGAACCGGTTAATGCCCAATTAATTGAAAGTGGTACAGCCCAGGAGCGCGCGGCAGATGGTTCTCCCTCTGGCAGTCACCCGGCATTTCAGCCCCATATGATTCAGGGTTGGACGCCGGACTTTATTCCCCAGGTTCTTCAGGAATCTATCGATGCCAAACGCTTTGATCAACTTGTACCGGTTGCTGCAGAGGATGGTATTGAGGCGTCAAAGATGCTCGCTCAAAAGGAAGGTATCTTCACTGGTATATCTGGAGGATCTACCTTTGCCGTGGCCCTCGATATTGCGCAGAACGCAGCACCTGGCACGGTTATTCTCTGTATGCTGCCGGATACTGGTGAGCGCTATCTCTCCTCGCCACTGTTTGAGGATGTCGGTGA
>JABBBF010000029.1:0-327 GCA_018607545.1 SAR92 clade bacterium
CCGCACCGGTATCCGTTTCTTTTAGTCGACAGGGTAGTCGAGTTGGTAAAGGGTGAAAAAATTGTCGCCTATAAAAATATTACTGGTAATGAAGAGGTGTTTAATGGTCATTTTCCCGGCGCACCTATTTTCCCCGGTGTGATGATTGTCGAAGCCCTCGCCCAGGCCTCCGGGATTCTCGGTTTTGTTACCACCAATACTACAGCCAGTGATGGCAAGCTGTATCTATTTGCCGGCCTTGACAAAGTACGTTTTAAAACCCCTGTAGTGCCGGGCGACCAGCTGATGCTGGAGTCTGAAGTAGTGGCTGTAAAACGTCATATCTGG
>JABBBF010000029.1:337-8810 GCA_018607545.1 SAR92 clade bacterium
AGCAACCCTACTCTGTGCCTACCAAGATAGAGATAAAGTTTAGTGATTGATCCCAATGCCATAATTGATCCTTCCGCCAAGATCGGTAACAACGTGACCATTGGCCCCTGGACGACGATTGGTGCGGATGTAGAGATCGGTGATAACTGTAATATTGCCTCCCATGTGGTTATCAAAGGCCCGACTATTATGGGATCGGGCAATAGTATTTTTCAGTTTTCAACCATTGGCGATGGTACCCCTGACCTTAAATATAAAGGTGAGCCGACCAAACTGATTATCGGCGACAACAATGTAATTCGTGAAGGTGTAACTATCCATCGCGGCACTATTCAGGATCAGGGTGAGACGGTTATTGGCAATGATAACCTGTTGATGGCCTATGCCCATGTGGGTCATGACTGTGTTATCGGTAATCACGCTATCCTGGTTAACAATGCCAGTATCTCTGGGCATGTTTATGTTGGCGACTGGGCAATCCTTTCTGGCTATGCGCTGGTTCACCAGTTTGTGCATATAGGCGCTCACTGCTTTGTTGGTCCTGCAGCCTTTGTCTATCACGATATTCCAGCCTTTATTACCGCCTTTGGCAGTCCGGCTGAACCGCGCACGATTAACCGTGAAGGACTAAAGCGCCGAGGCTATGAGGCTGACCAGATCGCTCTTGCCAATCAGGCCTATAAGTTGCTCTACCGTCGCGGCCTGCAGTTGGATGAATCGATTAAGGCGATTAAAAAGCTCGGTGAAGATGATCTAATCAAAATGTTTTTGACCTCCCTTGAGAATTCCACTCGCGGCATTATTCGCTAGGCTATGGGCATCTCGAGCCACAGTAATGCCCCAGTTGATGTGGCTGGAAGTGCGCCAGTTTTTGCCATAGTTGCCGGTGAAGCTTCAGGCGATACCCTTGGTGCAGATTTGATTCGCGCCCTTAAGCGACTTTTTCCCAATGCCAAATTTGAAGGTATTGGCGGTCCAAAAATGTCTGCCGAGGGGTTTGTCTCTCACTATCAGATGGATCGGCTCTCGGTAATGGGCTTGATTGAACCCCTTAAACGTCTCCCTGAATTGCTGCGAATGCGCCGCGAGATTATCCGGCGCTACAGCGAAACTCCTCCCAGTGCCTTTATCGGTATTGACTCACCGGATTTTAATCTGGGTATTGAAAAGGCACTCCACAGTGCCGGGGTAAAAACCGTCCACTATGTCAGTCCGTCAGTATGGGCCTGGCGTCAGGGGAGGATAAAAAAGATTAAACGCTCTGTTGATCTTATGCTCTGCCTGCTGCCCTTTGAAGAAGCTTTTTATCTTCAGCACGATGTGCCTGTCGCCTTTGTCGGACATCCACTGGCCGGCGAGATTCCCCAGCGGCCTAATATCGTCGAGGCACGTACGCGTCTGGATATAGACCAGCAGCGACCACTGCTGACCCTTATGCCAGGCAGTCGCGCAGGCGAAGTGGCGCTGATGGCTGAGTTGTTTCTCAATGTTGCCACAGGGCTGCTTAAAACTTATCCCCAATTGCAGTTTTTGATACCGGCTGCCAACGCTGATCGCCATCGACAGCTTGAGGAGATGCTCGCCGCTTATCCGCAACTTCCAGTGCGTTTGATAGAGCAGCAGTCCCTGTTAGCGATGGAGGCGGCAGATGCAGTATTGCTGACCTCTGGAACCACAGCCCTTGAAGCGATGCTGTTAAAGAAACCGATGGTGGTCAGTTATCGTATGGGCAATATTAGCTATAAGTTGATCAAGCCGTTTATCAAAACAGCCTATGCTTCAATTCCCAACCTCCTTGCCAATGAGATGCTGGTGCCTGAGTTTATTCAGCAGGATGCGACTGAAGAAAACCTCCTCGATGCGGTTATCGAGGCCCTCGATAGCAATAACCGAGATAAGCTTGAGGCTCGCTTTGATCAACTCCATGATCAGATCAATAGAGATTCCGGTAACGCCGCGGCGGCAGCTATAGCTAAGCTAATTGGCCAGCCTGATACCGCTGTAGCAAAGCAGGCGCCATATGCGGGGCCCGCTCAATGAAGCCCTGGAATCCTCCTGCAGGGGTGAAGTGCCTCGCCGGTGTCGATGAAGTCGGGCGCGGACCACTGGCTGGCGATGTGGTAACTGCGGCGGTTATTTTGCCGGATGATCACGGTATTGAAGGTCTGGCAGATTCCAAAGCACTGTCCAGCAGGCAGAGGGAAAACCTCTACAAGGATATTGTTGGTCGCGCCAGCTGCTGGTTTGTTGCCCGAGCTACAGTGGCTGAAATCGACCGTTTTAATATATTGCAGGCGACATTGATGGCCATGCGCCGCGCGGTGATGGGCCTTTCCCAGCAACCTGATTTTGTCGCTGTCGATGGCAATCGACTGCCACAGTGGGAGTATCGCGGTGAGGCAGTTGTTAAAGGGGATGGCCGAGTTGAAGTGATCAGTGCTGCATCGATTATTGCCAAGGTGGTTCGCGATGCCGAGATGAAAGCCTTTGAAGGTACATACCCTGGTTACGGGTTTGCTAAAAATAAGGGCTATGGCACTGCCCAACATCTCGAAGCTCTTGGCCGCTTAGGCGCCACGCCAATTCATCGCAAAACCTTTGCCCCGGTTCGCGAGCAGCTCGAACTGACTCAGGCGGCTTTTTTTGATTAACCTGAGCTCGCTTTAATCGATATAATAATCGGTATATAGCTCGGCCAATTGTGAGATAGTTGTTAGGCCAGAAAATAATAAAAAACAGCGCTGTCACCGAGGATTTTATTTTGAGATATGCAGAGATAACCGGTTGGGGAAAATATGCTCCGCCTCTGTTGATGACTAACGACGATATGGCAAAAATTGTCGATACCAGTGATGAGTGGATATTTTCCCGTTCCGGTATTCGCCAGCGTCACTACAGTCATATCTCCACGGGCGATATGGCCTGGCTGGCCGCTGAAAATGCGCTGGCCGCTGCAGATACAGCTGCTGATGATATAGACCTGATTATCCTTGGTTCCACTACTCCCGAGGAGATCTGCCCAAATACAGCCAGCTATATCAAGAACAAACTGGGCGCTTCAAAAGCCGCTGCCTTTGATCTAAATTCTGCCTGCACTAGCTGGTTTTATGCTTTAAATGCTGCCACAGATATGATTAGGGCTGGTTCTATCAATAAAGCGCTGGTAATCGGCTCAGAGCGCCTCTCTCTGGCCATGGACTGGAAGAAGCGCGAGTCCTGTTTTCTGTTTGGCGATGGTGCCGGCGCTGTTCTGATTGAGGCCTCCGAGCAGGCCTCTGGGTTACTGGCGTCTAAACTCAGCTGTGTACCCGACAGTCGCGAATGCCTGCGTCTTCCAGGCTGGGGAATGACATCAACCCGCTTTAGCGAAGAGTTCTTTATCTCGCTGGATTTTGAGGGTCAGGAGATATTTAAAAGTGCAGTAAAAGGCATGTCCGATGCGATTGCCGATGTCCTTGAAAAACAAAATTTGTCCGCTGAGGATATAGATCTGTTTATTCCCCACCAGGCGAATATTCGAATTATTCAGACGCTGGCAAAACGATTGAATTTCCCAATGGAAAAAGTGGTCGTTGCCATTGAGGGATATGCCAATACCTCGGCAGCGTCAATTCCATTGGCACTCTGTGATGCCTTGGATGCGGGACGAGTCAAGCCTGGTATGAAGATTCTCACTGCCACGTTTGGCGCCGGCCTCACCTGCGGGGCGGGCATTATTCAATGGGGAGACAGGGTCGCACCGCTAGCTGTTTCCGATGCGGCTGTGGCCGATTTTGAAGGCACCGTTTTTGATTTGATGGCCGATAGTTTTGTTCACTACGGCGTCGATGCCGCACATTTATTAAGTTCAACACCAAGTAAAGGGTAATTCCAATAGCTACTCCATCTACAACAGCCGCATTTGTTCACCTCCGGCTTCATTCAGAATACTCGCTCGTCGACGGGCTGGTAAGGATAAAACCGCTGGCCAAAAAAGTCGCCGAACTGGGGATGCCAGCAGTGGCCCTGACCGATTTCAATAATTTTTTTGCGGCGGTTAAGTTTTACAAAGCGACTCAGGCTGCCGGTGTAAAGCCCATTATCGGCGCTGATCTACTGGTTCTCGATGAGAGCGGTGAGGGCAGCCCAACCCAGCTTGTGCTGCTGGTCAAAGATAAGGTCGGTTATGCAAACCTGACCAAACTTATCTCCAAAGCCTACCAGCAGGGCCAACGTCAGGGTATTCCCTATATCAGGAAATCCTGGCTGGCTGAGTTCAGTGATGGATTGATTGCTTTGTCTGGCGGCCGCTCTGGCGAGATTGGGGTGGCGCTAGTCTCTGGTCGAAAGGCCGATGCCGCTGTGGCCCTGGAAGAGTTTATCGCGCTGTTTGGCGACCGTTTTTATCTTGAACTGCAGCGCACCGGGCGAGCTGAAGAGGAAGATTACCTTCACGCCGCTGTGGCGCTGGCCGCTGCACATAATTGTCCCGTTGTGGCGACCAATGATGTGCGCTTTATTTACGACGACGAATTTGAAGCCCATGAGGCGCGTGTCTGTATTCACGAGGGCCGGGCACTGGACGATCCTCGACGTGAGCGGCGCTTTTCAGAGCAGCAGTATCTGCGCAGCCCTGAAGAGATGTGCGAGCTGTTTGCGGATATCCCTGAGGCGCTGGAAAACAGTGTTGAGATCGCCAGGCGCTGCTCCCTAGATATACGTCTTGGTGAGTACTTTCTGCCGGACTACCCGATCCCCGACGGGATGACCATGGATGAATTCTTTACCCTTGAGTCTGAGAAGGGACTCAGCGAGCGCCTTGAGGTTCTCTATGATACCTCTGCCGATGATTTCCCTGAGGTGCAAAAGCGCTATGCAGAGCGGCTCGAATTTGAGCTGAAAATTATTATTCAGATGGGTTTTCCCGGTTACTTCCTGATTGTGATGGACTTTATTCGCTGGGCAAAAGACAACCTTATCCCGGTTGGACCCGGTCGTGGCTCCGGTGCTGGCTCACTGGTTGCCTACGCTTTAAAAATTACCGATCTGGATCCCCTTGAATACGATCTGCTGTTTGAGCGATTCCTCAATCCGGAGCGGGTTTCGATGCCGGATTTCGATATCGACTTCTGTATGGAAGGACGCGACCGGGTGATTGCCTATGTGGCCGAACAGTACGGTCGCGATGCGGTATCGCAGATTGTGACCTTCGGTACTATGGCGGCCAAGGCGGTGGTGCGCGATGTGGCGCGAGTGCAGGGTAAATCCTATGGGCTCGCCGACAAGCTCTCCAAGCTGATTCCCTTTGAAGTGGGTATGACCCTGGAAAAAGCCGTAGAGGAAGAGGACAACCTTAAAGAGTTTCTCGAGCAGGATGATGAGGCCGCCGAGATCTGGTCTATGGCCCTGCAACTTGAGGGTGTGTCGCGGAATTGCGGCAAGCACGCTGGTGGTGTGGTTATCGCTCCCACCGAGATCACCGACTTTTCGCCGATCTACTGTGATGAGTCCGGAGCAGGGGTGGTAACCCAGTTCGATAAGAATGATGTTGAAGATGCGGGACTGGTCAAGTTCGACTTTTTGGGGCTGCGTACTCTGACGATTATCGATTGGGCAGTGCGCATGATCAATGCAGATCGCAGTGCCGCCGGTGAAGATCTCTTGGAGATCGATAAGATTCCGCTGGACGATAAAGCCACCTATGAACTGATGCAACGCGGTGAGACTACCGCTGTATTCCAGCTTGAGTCGCGGGGTATGAAAGAGCTGATCCGCAAGCTTGGCCCCGACCGCTTTGAAGATATTGTCGCGCTAGTGGCGCTGTTTCGCCCCGGCCCGCTTCAGTCGGGTATGGTCGATGACTTTATCAATCGCAAAAAGGGCAATGCTGAAGTCAGCTACCCCCATTCCCAGTATCAACACGACTGCCTAAAGCCCGCTCTGGAACCCACCTACGGCATTATTCTCTACCAGGAGCAGGTGATGCAGATCGCCCAGGAGATGGGGGGTTATACCCTCGGTGGAGCAGATTTGCTGCGTCGTGCTATGGGTAAGAAAAATGCCGATGAGATGGCCAAGCAGCGCGATCTGTTCCTGCAGGGCGCCCTTGAAAAAGGCTTTGATAAAGACCTGGCATCAAACATTTTCGACCTGATGGAGAAGTTCGCCGGCTACGGATTTAATAAATCCCACTCGGCCGCCTACGCGCTGGTCGCCTACCAAACCGGCTGGCTTAAGTGCCACTATCCGGCGCAGTTTATGGCTGCGACCATCTCCTCTGATATGGATAAAACCGACAAGGTAGTGACCTTTATCGACGAATGTCGCGCTATGGGTCTCGAGCTGTTGCCACCGGATGTCAATCGCGGTCAGTTTCAGTTTAGTGTCGATGAGCAGAACAATGTTATCTATGGCCTCGGTGCTATCAAGGGGCTCGGTGAGGGCCCGGTGGAAAATATTCTCGCCGCCCGCAATGAGGGTGGCCCCTTTAAAGATATCTTTGATTTCTGTGCCCGTGTTGATGGCCGCAAGGTCAATAAGCGCGCCCTTGAAGCCCTGATTCGCAGTGGTGCCTTTGATGAGATAGGCCCTGAGGGTGAGATAGGCTTCCGCCGCGCGGTGATGCTTGCGGCGATGGAAGAGGCGGTCAAGCTCGCCGAGCAGCACGCGCGCAATACTAGCAGCGGCATGGGCGACCTGTTTGGTGAGTCAATTGTCGAGAGTGCCTCGGATATCAATTACAACAGCTATAGCGCTGCTCGCACCCTGTCTCCGAAAGAGCGATTAAATGGCGAGCGGGATACTCTGGGTCTGTATCTCACCGGTCACCCGATCGATGAGTATGAGCAAGAGCTGTCGCAGATGCATCCCAACCGTATCTCGAGATTGCGCCCGGGTAAAAGTACCACCACCGTCTCCGGTATGGTGGTGGGTATGCGTATTATGAAAAACAAGCGCGGCGAGAACTTTGCCTTCCTGACTCTGGATGATAAAAGTGGTCGTCTCGAAGTCTCGGTATTTGCCGAGAAGTACAATGCCTATCGGGAGATACTGGTTAAAGATGCGTTGCTGGTAGTCCAGGGCGGTGTTTCAGAGGACAGCTTTACCGGCGGCTTGAAAATGCTTGCCGAATCTATTCAGTCTATCTATGAGGCGCGCTGTAGCAAGATTGCCAATCTCGAGTTGCAGATAGATGGCGATCCGAAAAATCAGGATTGGGTCGACCGTTTACACAACAGTATCAATCCCTACCTGGACGGTAACTGTCGACTTGAGATCAATTATTCACTGCCCAGTGCCAAGGGGTTGCTCAAGTTGGGTAGCCAGTGGAGAGTTCAACCTAAAGACGAGCTGATAGGCCGCCTGCGGGACGAATTTGGTAAGAACAGCGTGACATTGATCTACAATTAAAAATAGATTTAACAATTGAAAAGCTGTGTTTGCCACAACAGATGTCTAGCGTAGATTTTTATTAGTGGTAGAATGCGCGCAGCCCCCATTTTGGCAACCTACGAGATTTCTATACCCATGAATTTGAACTATCTCTCTTTCGAACAGCCGATAGCTGAACTTGAAGCAAAGATTGAAGAATTACAATTGGTCGGCAATGACAACGATCTGAATATTGCCGACGAAGTGACCAAGCTGCGTGACAAATCGCAAAAATTAACTGAAGGTATTTACGCCAAGTTAACCCCTTGGCAAGTGGTGCAGGTTGCCCGTCACCCACAGCGCCCCTATGCCCTCGATTATATTCAGCGCATTTTCACCGATTTCGAAGAGATGCATGGTGACCGCCACTTTGGAGATGACAATGCGATTGTCGGCGGTGTAGCGCGCTTAAATGGCAAGCCGGTAATGGTCATAGGCGAAGAGAAGGGTCGCGGTGTCAACGACAAGGTGATGCGCAACTTTGGTATGCCAAAGCCCGAGGGCTATCGCAAAGCCCTGCGTCTAATGGAGACTGCCGAGCGCTTTAAGCTGCCCGTTATCACCCTTATCGACACCCCGGGGGCCTATCCGGGTATCGACTCGGAAGAGCGCAATATCTCCGAGGCTATCGCCCGCAACCTGGCCGTGATGTCACGGCTGAAAACCCCGATTATCTGTACGGTGATCGGCGAGGGAAGCTCTGGTGGCGCACTGGCGATCGGTGTTGGCGATAGACTGAATATGCTGCAGTACAGCACCTATTTTGTTATCTCACCCGAAGGCTGTGCCAATATTATCTGGAAGACCAGTGAGAAAGCCTCTCTGGCTGCCGAAGCCATGGGTGTAACATCGGACAATCTGGAGAAGCTGGGTATTGTCGATCAAACCATTCCCGAGCCTATGGGTGGCGCGCATCGTGATATCGAGACCATGTGTACAACATTAAAGGATAGCTTGAGCAGCCAGCTTGATGAGTTGTCAGCTGTGCCTGTCGATGAGCTGTTGGAAAAGCGCTTTGAGCGACTGATGTCCTATGGTCAACCTGACTAGCTAATCTGCAGGC
>JABBBF010000029.1:8820-14794 GCA_018607545.1 SAR92 clade bacterium
CAGGCCATAAAAAAACCGCGTAACTAATTTAAATTTACCTTTAAAAAATTACGCGGTTTTTTTTCGTCTGTAAGAAAGGGTTCTCACCCTGACTGTCTAACTAATTCTCCACTAAAAGAGAAATTGCCGCCAGTGCCTCTGGGTCTTTTGACTTAAGTTTATTGGCAATATGGTGTTGGAAGTAATAGCGAAAATCTTCGCTATTATCTGCTTCAAAAAGGCACTCATCCCCCGGTAGTACCGGCGTGCTGTGGATCTTGCTGTCATCGATAAGCATGCCGCAGACAGTGCCGTCCTGCAGCAGCCTCCAGCTGACTACTTCTTTAAGGGTGATGCTGTGAAATTTATCGGCGGAGAGCACGGCATGGGTGCCAATGGTATCGGGAATTTCCTGAATAATTTCCAATTCCGAATCACATTGGTACTCGTAGTAGTCTGCAGCAGTTTCAAGTTCGACTATCTTGTGCAGGGGAGCATTGAAAAAAATTTCATCAACACCCTCGTCATAATAACCCTGCCACTGACCATTTAATGGATCGTTAATCTCATCGCAGGCAACCAGCTGGTCGAGCCATGGCACCAGACCTACAACTTCGCCGCTTGTACGCAGCCCCCAGGCGAGGATTTTGATTGAAAATAATTTATCCTGATTCTCTGAGTTGCAGTAGAGCATCTCGAGACCATCCAATTCAGGGGCAATACGAATAAGTTTATTACTGAGGCTTTCGGAGAGAGGTTTGCGAGTGAAAATATCAATCACATTGTCATTGGAATGAGAATTCACTGATTTAGAAATTGGTGTGGACATAGGTTGCATCTCCTTAACGGGGTTGGAAGGAAACCCTAGCTGAACTATAGCGAGCTACACTATATAAGGTACCCCAGAATATTTAAAAGCACAACACTTTGTGCCGTATAACCAAAACCTCTATATAATTGCGCTGTAGAAACAGTTAACAATAGTTCCCCGGATCAAGTGAGTAAAAGTATAAAGGCTATGAATTTAGTAATAGCAGCTGAGCAGCGTTTAGAACAGGTTATTGCAGTCTTCGATAATCTTTTTGCATCCGGGTTTAATACCCGCCTTTTGGGAGGCGTCGTTGAACCTGTCTATATACCAGCAGGCCATTCCGCGGCTGAAGTTATTGTGGATAATAATCACCCGGCTATCTGTGACTATCATCGACTTTACTTTCGTGAGGATTATTTTTCCAGTGCACTGCATGAGGCGGCCCATTGGTGTATCGCTGGTGCTGAGCGGCGTCTGCAAGTGGATTTTGGCTATTGGTACAATCCCGACGGCCGCAGCCCTGAGCAGCAGTTGGTATTTGAAAAAGCAGAGACAAAGCCCCAGGCCCTGGAGTGGATGTTTTCGGTTGCCTGCGGGCAGAAGTTTCGTATAAGCGCAGATAATCTGGCGGCTGATTTGAGCGCCAGCGAAAATTTTATTCAGGCTGTTGCTCGCCAAGCCCAGAGTTGGTGTGACAGTCCTATACCCAGTCGCGGTGAGCGTTTTCTCAATGCCCTGGCTGCACAGTTTGATCAGCCAAATATTCGCTGTTCGGAGCAGTATCAGGTGACTAAACTAACCTAAATTAGCTAAATTAATGCAATGGACTAACTGAAAAAGCGCAGGATTGCGGAGAAAAACCCTATGCAGGCTTACTTAATAGATTCATCCATTTATATTTTTCGCAGTTATTTTTCACTGCCGGATAATTGGCAGGCCCTGGATTCAGGCCATCCCACCAATGCTGTCTTTGGTTTTACCGGTTTTCTGCTCGACCTGCTGCGCAATAAAAATCCCGAGCATCTTTTCTGTGCTTTTGATGAAAGCCTGCGCACTGGCTTCCGGCATAATTTATGTCCCGATTACAAAGCCAATCGCGAGCTGCCCGATGAAGCCCTGGCCTTTCAGTTAAATGCCTGTCGCCAGCTGTGCAGGGTGCTGGGTATTGCCGAGATGGCTTCGAACACCTATGAAGCGGACGATCTAATTGCCGCTGTGGCGCAAAAGGTCAGGCTGGAAAATGCCCAGCCAGTAATTGTCACCAGAGATAAGGATCTCACCCAGATTATTGAGGCGGATGATCTGTACTGGGATTTTGGCAAGGCACCGCCCAAGACCCAGCGCCAAGTGGAAAAGGATCTCGATTTGGGTTGCCAACAGATGGCTGACTTTCTCGCCCTGACTGGGGATAGCAGTGATAATATTGCCGGCGTTCCCGGTGTCGGTGCTAAAACCGCGAAACAGTTGCTGATGCATTATGCGAATATTGACACCATACTGGAGCATCTAGACCAGCTGCAGGATCTGCCGATTCGCGGCGCTGCAAAATTGGCCGATAAGCTGGATAACTGTCGTGAGCAGTTATTGCTGTCGCGACAACTGACGACCATTGTTGCCGATATTGATAAGGCACCAGATCTGGCCCAGATTAGTTGGCAGGGTATTCACCTGGATGGCTTTGAACTATTTTGCGATGAGATGGGTTTTGGTAGCAGGTTTAATGAGCGTGCCAAACAGTTAAAATCTCGACAGACAGAGGTTATTTGGTAGCCGGGTTAAAAAAATAATAAATAATGGGAATTCCATTCTGAAAATTGTAGCTGATCAAAATATGTTGATGGTCGATGAGTTTTTTGGCCATTTGGGAAGTATTACCTATCTCCCGGGACGTCGTATCTCTGCGGCGGATGTTGCCGATGCCGATATGCTGTTGGTGCGCTCGGTGACCAGAGTGGATCGAGAGCTGCTGAAGGGCTCTTCTGTAGCCTTTGTCGGCTCGGCTACCATAGGCACAGATCATGTTGATCAAGTCTATCTCGACCAGCGGGGGATTCGCTTTGCCCATGCACCCGGTTGCAATGCCAATGCGGTGGTTCAGTACGATCTTTCAGTGTTGAGCAATCTTCAGCCGGATTGGCAGCAGTGTACCCTGGGCATCGTTGGCTGCGGTAATGTCGGCAGCAGGGTCTATCGCACCCTAAAGAGCCTTGGTGTTAAATGTCGTGTCTACGATCCGTTTCTCAGTGCCGAACAGATTCCAGACTCGATGGATTTCCAGTCAGTACTGGCGGCAGATATTATCTGTGTGCATACACCATTGACCACTGAGGGTCCATTCCCGACGAAGTATTTATTTAATGCCGAAGTGTTGGCAGGCCTCTCCGAAAACACATTGCTGATCAATGCTGGCCGTGGCGCGGTTATCGATAATGGCGCACTGTTACAGCGGCTAAAAAGTGGATCAAAATTGCGAGTGGCGCTGGATGTTTGGGAGTCGGAGCCGAATATTAACCCTGAGTTACTAGAGCGGGTTTTGTTGGCAACGCCTCATATAGCAGGGTATAGCCGGGAAGGTAAGATTAGAGGCACAGAGATGCTGGCGGAGGATTATTATCAGTGGTCAGGTAAAGCCACTGCTAAAAAGGGTCAGGGTGCGGAAAGCACTGCACAGGTTGTTCAGGGGGAAAACTTATCGCAGATTGTTCTCGCTGCCTATGATGTTGCCGATGATGATCGACGGATGCGCGAGGCTATAAGTAATTTATCTAGTGGCAAGCAACCTGCTGGCAGACAACCTGATTCAGTTGCAGAGGTATTTGATCGGCTGCGCAGAGACTACCCCCAGCGCCATGAGTTTACTCACTTCAGCGCTGAGGTGCCTAGCTCCATAAGTGATCAGGCGCGACTACTGGGCTTTATCTGATTTTAGGCTTCGCTTGATTTGGCAATCTCGCCAAATGCACCGGCAATCATTGATTCGGTAATCGGCACTTCCCGACCACTCTTATCAATCATTGCCGCGCCATTTAAATTGTTTCTGCTCTCAGTTTGCTGTTCTCGCAATCGTCCCAAAAAGGCTGCCAGACGCTCAATTGCAGCGGTTAATTGGTCTTTATCTGGCAGGAATACAATACGGAAATGCTGTTTGTCAGCAGTGTTAAATGCGCTGCCCTGAACCAGCAGAACGCGCTCCTGTTTAAGCAGTTCCAGCACCAGGTTTTGGTCGTCGAGAATTGGATACACTTCTGGATCCAGCTTTGGAAACAGATACATGGCAGATTTTGGTTTTACACAGCTAACGCCAGGTATCTTGGTGATCATGTCATAGGCCAGGTCTCGCTGCTCTAAAAGTCTGCCGCCGGGTAGGATTAGATCTTCAATGCTCTGGTAGCCACCCAGTGCAGTCTGCACAGCTAACATTGCCGGCACATTGGCACAGAGCCGCATCGAGGCGAGCATTTCCAGCCCCTCAATATAGCTGGCAGCGCGCTGTTTAGCGCCGGAGATAACCACCCAGCCAGAGCGAAATCCGGCTAGGCGATAGGTTTTCGAGAGGCCGTTAAAGGACAGGCAGAGGGAATTTTTTGCCAGGGTTGCCAGAGGTACATGTTGGGCTTTGTCGTAGAGAATGCGATCGTAAATCTCATCGGCAAATATCACCAGGTTATGTTTTTCGGCCAGGGCGACTATCTGCTTTAGATTGTTTTCGCTGTACACCGCACCAGTGGGATTGTTTGGGTTGATAACCACAATACCCTTTGTTTGCGGGGTAATTTTACTTTCGATATCGGCAATATCCGGTTGCCAATCGTCAGCTTCATCGCAGAGATAATGTTGCGGTGTACCGCCGGCCATAGAGACAGCGGCAGTCCATAGGGGATAGTCAGGGGAGGGGATAAGTATCTCATCTCCGTCATTGAGCAGTGCCTGCATCGACATAACAATAAGCTCACTGACACCGTTGCCCATAATAACGTCATCGACAACAACGTTTTCTATACCCTGGGTCTGGGCGCGCTGCATCACTGCTTTGCGTGCTGCAAACAGACCCTTTGAGTGGCAGTAGCCCTGAGCATTACGGATATTGTGAATCACGTCGTGCATAATTTCATCTGGTGCATCGAGGCCAAAGGCGCCGGGATTGCCAATATTTAATTTAATAATTCGTTGGCCTTCTTCCTCAAGCAAGTTAGCATGATCGAGGACTGGCCCGCGAATGTCGTAGCAGACATTGGCTAATTTATGAGACTTTTGTAAATCAGTCATTTTTTTATATTTTATAAGAGTGGCATTTAGACCGCTTATTGTAGCTAAACAAATCTGGTGAGGGGAGTTTTAATGAAAATAATAAATTGGCTGGGTCCCAGTGCATTTTTAGCCGCAGTGATTTCCACCCTTGGATATCGTTTTGGTTTTTTGCATTTCCGTCTTTCCCTGGTGGTTTTTGCTATAGCACTAATTGTCTGCACGCTGGTTTTAGTGGCGGGGATTTACAAGCTGGCTATTAGTATTTATAGGCGGCGGCGCTTTCCAGTTGAGTTGGTGCCGCTGCTTCTGGCCTGCGCTCTAATACCTGTGTTGACTGTTAGTAATGTGGGTGCCGGTGCATTGAGTGCCACAATGATTCACGACATAACTACCGATGTTGATAATCCGCCGGCGTTTGTATTTATCAAACCCGATGACGGTTTTCGTATTAACTCGCTGGTCTACCCCGGTGGGGAGGTCAGTGCTAAACAGCTTTCAGCTTATCCCGATATTAAAACTTATATAACCTCACTGCCTCCGCGGCGAGTTTTCCAAAAGGCGGTTTTTGCCGGCAGTTTGTTGGGTTGGGAAATTATTGCTACAGATTTGCCAGGCTTGCGCTATGAAGCGGTGGCCAAGACGCCGCTATTTGGATTTGTCGATGATATAGCGGTTCGTATAACGCCATTTGTAGATGGAGGAAGTGCGGTTGATCTCCGCTCTATGTCCCGGGTTGGCATAACAGACTTGGGAACTAATGCCAAGCGTATCCGCAGTTTTTTGGCTGAGTTGGAGGCGGTGCTGGAGCAAGAATTAATAAATCAGCAATAGTCCTAAAAATAAGCTGTCTGAGGCTTGACAGTGTCCGGTCAGCTACTTATTATGCGCGCCTCCTAGCCAATCACGTCCCGTTCGTCTAGAGGCCTAGGACACCGC
>JABBBF010000015.1:0-4789 GCA_018607545.1 SAR92 clade bacterium
CACCAGATTGACCTATACAGCCGCACATCATCAGCATATTGATCACACCGCGGTAATTCATATCCATGTTGTACCAGTGGTTCATGGCAGCACCGATAATAATCATGCTGCGACCGCGGGTTTTATGGGCGTTATCGGCAAACTCATGGGCAATCTTTATTACCTGCTCACGGGGCACGCCGGTAATCTTCTCCTGCCAGGCCGGGGTATAGGGCATATCATCGTCAAAGCTTTTCGCGCTATTGGGGCAGTCGTAACCATTGTCGACGCCATAATTGGCCAGGGTTAAATCAAAGACTGTCGCCACTAGAACTGTTGAACCATCTGCCAAGGTAATCCGTTTGGCCGGCACCCTGCGCTGCTGAATTTCACTGTGGTCAGTGTGATCAAAATAATCATAGTCATGCTTCTGGCCGCCAAAATAAGGGAAAGCCACATCGACAATTTCATCGGCACTCTCTTTTAGGGACAGTTCTAGTTCTATCTCAGCAGCGTTTTTGCCATCGCGCTGTTCAGTGTTCCACTTGCCCTTCTCTCCCCAGCGATAACCAATAGATCCTGTGGGCGATACCAACTCAGCCATTCCATCCACTTTGTTTAAGGCGATGGTTTTCCACTCTGGATTATTCTCCTGACCCAAATTCTCGTCGAGGTCTGAAGCCCGTAAGAAGCGCCCCTGCTGCAATCCGTTGGCACATTTGTCAAGGCGCACCAGATAGGGGAAATCCGTGGTGCGGCGAACATAGTCGGTAAAATAGGCGCTGGGGTTATCCACATGGAACTGCTTGAGAATCACATGACCCATAGCCATCGCCAGTGCCGAATCGGTGCCCTGCTTAGCGGCTATCCACTCATCGGTCAGCTTAGCTACCTCGGAGTAATCTGGGGTCACAGAAACCGTTTTGGTGCCCTTGTAGCGAACCTCAGTAAAGAAGTGGGCATCCGGTGTGCGGGTCTGAGGGACATTGGAGCCCCAGGCGATAATATAGCCCGAGTTATACCAGTCGGCGGACTCCGGAACATCGGTCTGCTCTCCCCAGATCTGCGGTGAGGCCGGTGGTAGATCACAGTACCAGTCATAGAAACTCAGGCAGTTGCCGCCGATCAGCGACAGATAACGGGCGCCAGCTGCGTAGGAGACCATGGACATAGCCGGGATCGGCGAAAAGCCGGTAATGCGATCGGGACCATAGGTTTTGGCAGTATAGATATTGGAGGCGGCAATTATCTCGTTGACCTCGGCCCAGTCGGAGCGTATCAAACCACCCAGGCCACGGCGCGACTTATAGCTCTTCGCCTTCACCGGATCGCTGACAATAGACTCCCAGGCCAACACCGGATCGGCATATTCAGCGCGCGCCTCGCGCCATAACTGCAACAAGGCCTTGCGCACCTTGGGGTATTTCAGTCGGTTGGCACTGTAGATATACCAGGAGTAACTGGCACCTCGGGGACAGCCGCGGGGTTCATGGTTTGGCAAGTCCGGCCTGGTCCGAGGATAATCCGTCTGCTGGGTCTCCCATGTCACCAATCCATCCTTGACATAGATCTTCCAGCTACAGGAGCCGGTGCAGTTGACACCATGGGTTGAGCGAACCACTTTATCGTGCTGCCAGCGACGCCTGTAGGCCTGTTCCCACTCGCGATTTTCATTGGTAGTCACACCGTGCTGCGATGAAAATTCTTCTTTCTCCAACTTAAAAAATCGCAACTTATCTAAAAACTGACTCATGCTTTGTGTTCTCCCTAATCAGGCCTAACGGGTACCGTTAAATAAATGCATCAGGGGGAATATAAGCGCACGACTTTGTATTTCATTTGAGGGAAATCAAATCAATAGATTAGGGATTTAGCGTCTAATAGCAGATCTATCCCTTTGTAGGTAGAGCGCAAAAAGCTAACTGTCTGTTATTACAATGCTTTTTTAAATGAGTCGAATTTTTAACCTGACCCTGCCTGAAATCTGGTAATTGGAGGTAGTCACTTTTGCAGCAAAAGAAATCGCCCTTCTCAGCATCGCTGACAGCCACTATCAGTATTTCACTGGTAACCATTATTGCCATTGGGCTACTGACTATTTTCAGTTTATTGTGGGCCACCGATCAGTCGGATAAGGATGCCCAGGCAATCAATTTATCCGGTTCCATTCGCATGCAGAGCTATCGAGTTGGTCTCGCCGTTCAGGAGCGAAACACAGGCGCTGCCGAAAGCTATATTGAGCAGCTCGACAACACTTGGCAGCACCCACTGTTCTCCGCCCAGCGACAGGAACCCATCGGCAGCGACCTGAACCATCGATTTCAGGCGGCCGAGCGGCACTGGCGTAAAACCCTTCGTCCTGCCCTGATCAACTATCTGCAAGCTCCGGCAGCAGAGCCATTCCCAACCGATCTAATCGACAGTCAACTCGCCTATACCGAGTCTTTGGTCAGTGCATTTCAAGACAGCGCAGAAGCAAAGATACGTCGCCTGCGGGTTATTCAACTGGTCGCCCTATTCTTAACTATCATTGCTGGCAGTGTGATTTTTTATATGCTGAAAAATCGCCTTGAACGCCCCCTTGCACAATTGACCCAGGCGGCCCATCGCATTGGTGAAGGAGACTATGGTTATCAGGTGCCGGTGGAGGGTCACGACGAGCTGGCACTGCTCAGTTCGGTGGTCAATCATATGAGCAATTCAATCGACCGCATCCACAAAGATCTCGACAACCAGGTCAAACAGCGTACCGAGGAGTTAAAAAACAATAATATCGCCCTCGAGTTTTTATTTAATACTGCGCGAAAAATTCTCAACAATCATCAGCGGGAAATTAACTACCAGAGTTTACTGGACGATCTGTCGACAATTATTGGCAGTCACATTAACTTTGAGCTCTGCCTGTTTACCCAACAGGGAGATCGCCCCTATATTCATATAGCAGCAGAAAACAGCACTATTAGTGACTGCTCTGAACGATCCTGTGAAACCTGCCAGGGAAAAACTCTGGCGCCCGGCAATAAAATGCCGGGACAGTCGTTTAGTATTGTTCACGATGAAACCAGCTATGGCGTTATCAACTGTTACTGTAGCCAGCCAAATCGTCTTAAACCCTGGCAAGAGAAGTTATTAAGCTCGGTGGCTGACCAGTTTGCCCTGGCCCTGTCCCTGTCGGTGCATGAAGATCAGGCGCGGCGTTTGGCAATGGTCAATGAGCGCACAGTGATTGCCCGAGAACTTCATGATTCCTTGGCTCAGGCGCTCTCCTATCTGCAAATTCAGGTCACGCGTCTGCAAAAATCGATCGACAATCAACAGTATGATTTACAGCAACCGATCATTGATGAACTGCGTGAAGGACTCTCATCCGCCTACCGTCAGCTGCGCGAGCTGTTGACCACCTTCCGTCTAAAAATAGAGTCAGGCGGATTACGCAGCGCTCTGTCAGTGGTTATTTCCCAGCTCCGTGAACGCAGTGATTTTAATATTCAGCTGCACTATAAATTGAGCAACATTCCCCTTAGCCCGACCGAGGAAATTCATCTATTACAGATTATTCGTGAGGCGTCGCAAAATGCAGTCAATCATTCCCAGGGGTCTAGGGTGGATATTTTTCTCCAGCAGAGAGGTGACCAGACTATTGAGCTGGTGGTTGAGGATGATGGTATTGGTATACCGGCCAATGCAGAGCGAAATAATCACTATGGGCTGGCGATTATCAGTGAACGCAGCCGCCATCTTAGTGGTCAGGTAAGTATTAAACCCGGGGACGAGGGAGGCACTCGAGTGGCGTTTTCATTTACGCCGAATTTTTTACACTGACATCTAACCTCAACCCCATCATCCCAGCATAGAACCTCAAACAAGTGCTCTCTCTTTTTGGAAATGACTGTACCCATAAGCCGGGCCCTGACTGATCTCAAGGGGATACACAGGGCCTATTTGACTATCTGAGTGGGCTGTTTTTAAGGGTTATAAAATTCACCATCCTTGCGCAGATAAAACCACCAGTTGATAAACACACAGACAGCGTAGAAAGTGGCGAAGCCAATTAGTGCTACCTCCGGGGTTGCGGCCTTAATCTGTTCGCCGAGCACCTTGGGGATATAAAAAGCACCGTAGGCGGCAATTGCTGAAGTCCATCCCAGTACTGGGCCCGCCTGCTCTTTGGGAAAGACCATGGCAATCGTGCGAAACGTCGAACCATTGCCAATTCCGGTTGCCGCAAACAGCAGTAAAAAGAGTATAAAGAAAGGCACAAAGTACTCTTCCGGTGTTGCTGAGCTGTAGGCGGCCTTCATGTAATAGGCGACACCCAGGGCACAGGCAATCATCACAATAGAGCAGATCTGGGTCACCAAAGCACCGCCAATCTTATCCGACACCCAGCCGCCGAGTGGACGAATCAGAGCACCAATAAAAGGTCCCATCCAGGCATACATCAGCGCGCTAGGGCCATTGGCATTGGCGGTATCATGGGTTAACACACCATCCACCATCAGGTGCTGGTAACCAAAGATAACCTTGATTGCCAGTGGGAAAGAGGCGGCAAAACCGATAAACGAGCCAAAGGTCATGGTGTAGATAACGCTCATCACCCAGGTGTGCTTGTTGTTAAAGATTTCATACTGGCGACTGAGATTGGATTTAATCTCCCCGGGAATTAACTTTAATAAAAACACCGTTGAAGCAACCACCAGCAACAGTACTATTTCCTTAGGTACGCCAAAACCAGAGCCGTTAGCCGCTTCCGGCAACAGCAGCCAGAGACCAAAAGTGGCGGTGACGAAACCGATCAACAGCATAAAAA
>JABBBF010000015.1:4799-5174 GCA_018607545.1 SAR92 clade bacterium
CCCTATGGCTCCGGGAATTTTTGGCGACACATCGGCACTGCGAATATTGTTCATACCAAACCAGCCAAAAAATGCCAGTGGCACCAGTGCCAGTAACCAGACAAAACCGGCATTTTGAATATAGGTTTCAGTTCCGGCAGGTATCTTGCCAATCAGTGTTCCCGAAGTGTTTTGCAACACCATTGAGTCGCCACCCATGGCGCCAAACAGGCCAAAGGTCATGACTAGGGGGACAACAATCTGCATGGTAGTAACACCAAAGTTGCCCAGACCGGCATTTAAACCCAGCGCTAAACCCTGTTGTTTTTTCGGATAAAAGAAACTGATATTGGACATCGAAGAGGCAAAATTACCACCCCCAAGACCGGATAATAG
>JABBBF010000015.1:5184-14751 GCA_018607545.1 SAR92 clade bacterium
ATAAAGAAACTGCTGGGAATTCGGAGAGTAGCCCCAGTAAGGCCGGCAATTGCCATCAGTGAAAAAAGATCGGATTTAGCAAATGGAAAACCAAGGTTTAACATTTGCACGGTGATAACACCCCAGTAGAGCCAGACTGCAAAACCACAGAGCAGGCTGGGAATGGAAATCCATAGATTGCGACTGGCGATCTTTTTACCCTGACTCTCCCAGAACTGATTATCTTCTGGTTCCCAGTGCTGAATATCAGCTCTGCTCAATTTTTTTATTTCTGTCATTAGCCTTCTCCTAAAATATTTCTATAATATTTCTATAAATAGTTGCTATAAATCGCTGCTGAAATTGGCTGGTAAAAAGAGCAACCCATACGCCGACAAACATTCAAGCTACTATGCAAACCCAATCTATCTGTCTGCAATTATCCAAAGGAGTAGCAAAAATTATTCGACCGGCCATTAAAGCTATTCCTATGGAGGTAAGTTACCGCCTCACAGGTAGCTGTGACTTCGGCGCAGTAATTTTTCACCCTACCTACAAAGGGTTAGCGGCGAAAAAACACCCCATTGCTAATACATGATTCAGGTCAACGAAAACCGCCTGTCAGGTTGTGATCTTGATGCTAATTAATCAAAGTTCGAAGAGATTAGAAAATCTTCAACGGAAAAAATATGTCCAATCAGAGCGCTGCTATTCAGACAGCAAGTAAGACAGCAAATCAGCCCGCGACACTCCTATTGGTGGATGATCACCCGCTGCTGCGCAAAGGGCTTGCGCAACTTGTAGATCTCGATGACAGCTTGCAGATAGTCGCTGAAACAGACAATGGCCAGGGGGCACTGTCTCTAGCTATTGAACTGGATCCCGATTTAATTCTGCTCGATTTAAATATGCAGGGTATGGACGGGCTTGAAACATTGAAGGCACTGCGCGAAGCTCAGGTCAGCGCGCGTATTATTATCCTTACTGTCTCCGACAATAACGAGGATGTCGTCTGCGCTATTACCTATGGTGCCGATGGCTATTTGCTCAAGGATATGGATCCTGAAGAGATACTAAAAAAGATCAAGGAAGCAGCGCTGGGCAAGATGGTCGTCAGCGAAAAAATCACCCATATTCTCGCCGGTGCTATTCGCAAGGGCGATAACAATCGCACCAGTATGCTCGCCAAACTCACCAGCAGAGAGCACGATATTCTCAAACAGATTTCCCGGGGATTAAGCAATAAATTAATTGCCCGGGAGCTGGGCATTTCCGATGGCACCGTCAAGGTCCATGTAAAACATATACTAAAAAAGCTCGAGCTGCGCTCAAGGGTTGAAGCTGCGGTATGGATGATCAACCAAAATAATGGCTAACAGTGAAAAAACACTACCCCTCTGGGATCCGCAACTTATTCAAACCTATAATATCGCCGGTCCACGCTACACCTCATACCCCACTGCGCCGCAACTGAGCAGCTCCTTTACTCAGCAACAACTGCACGGAGCCATGCAGCAGAGCAACGACAGTCAGTCACCTCTATCACTCTATTTTCATATTCCGTTCTGCGATACCGTCTGCTATTACTGCGCCTGCAACAAAATTATTACTGCCAATAAACAGCATGCTGCGCCCTATCTGGAGCGTCTATATAAAGAAATGGCGATGCATTCTGCGCTTATTAACAGCCAGCATGCCGATAGTAGAAAAGGTAAAAAACCGACAAACAGAACCAGTAAAAAAATAGTCGAACAGCTGCACTGGGGCGGTGGCACGCCAACCTTTATCAGTGACACCCAGAAGCGCCAGCTAATGGCAGAAATCCGCAATCATTTTCAACTTCTCGATGATGACAGTGGCGACTATTCCATTGAGGTTCACCCCGGCCGTATGGACGTCAAGACCATTTCTGTACTTCGTGAACTGGGATTTAATCGCCTGAGTATGGGTGTACAGGATTTTAATCCTGCAGTGCAGCAGGCCGTTAATCGCCTTAACAGCATCGAACAGGTCAGTGAGCTTATCAGTGCTGCGCGTCGCGAGCAGTTCCACTCAATCAGCATGGATATTATTTACGGACTGCCCCTGCAGACTGTCGACTCAGTTAAGGCGACATTGCAGCAGGTTATTGCGTTATCACCAGACCGGCTATCCCTATTTAACTATGCCCATATGCCCCATCTGTTTAAAACCCAGCGGCTAAAGATTGAGCAGAGCAGCTTGCCGACGCCCGAGGAAAAACTGCAGATGCTCCAATACGCCATAGTTACCCTCTGCAAGGCAGGTTATATCTACATAGGTATGGATCACTTTGCCAAGCCCGGTGACAGTCTGGTGTTAGCTCAACAACAGGGCTTATTGCAGCGCAATTTCCAGGGTTACTCAACCCATAGCAACTGTGACCTGCTTGCCTTTGGGGTCTCCGCTATCAGCTCAGTGGGCAACAGCTTGGTACAGAATCATAAGGCTATTGATAACTACAATCGCGCTATCGACCAGGGGCAATTGCCCCTGAGTCGCGGCCTGACCCTGAGTAGTGACGACCTGCTTAGAAAGCAGGTGATTATGCAGCTAATCTGCCATTTTAGACTCGATATTAGCGCCATTGAAAAACAGCATGGAATTGAATTTTCCCGTTACTTTGCGACCGAACTTGTGCAACTACAGGAAATGGTGGCAGATGGGTTGATCAGATTAGACCCGCGGGAAATTCAGGTTTTGGAGCCTGGACGACTTTTGATACGCGCTATCTGTATGGTCTTTGATGCCTATTTAGATAGAGAGATTAGCCCGCAAGCTAAAGTTAAAACACAGGTAAAAGAAAACATAAAAACAAGCGCAAAAATCCGCTATTCACAGGTTATTTAAATACGACTAAACAGATAGAGCACCAGCAAAAGAGTTAAAAACCAAAACCCCGACAACAACTTCCACAGTGTCAGGCTGCTGGCATTCTTTTCCACCACCGGGTCAGCCTGTAAAAACAGTGGATTGGGTTGGGTGACATCGGTTAAGAAATCGTCGATATTGAGATAGCGCTCTTCAAGGTCGAAGGCTACCCCCTTCTCCAGTGCTGCATCAAACCACAGCGGGATCTGCGGGTTGTATTGACTGGCACTCTTATAGCGCAAGCGATCGTAATCAATGGCTGAATGACATTCGTCAATCTCCTCACCATAGGGCAGATGACCGGTAAATATTTCATAGGTAATCGTAGCCAAGGCATAGACATCGCCCTGAATTCCCGGGTTGCGACCCAGTAGATACAGCGGATCGGAATAACTGGCCGTGCCCAATGCCCCCTCGTGAATTAAAGGCCTCTGCAATTCTGCCAACCCGGCCACATAGACCGAGCCAAAATCCACAATCAATGCATTTGGCTTACCGCTTAAAATACTCTGGTTGGTAAGCATAATATTGGCTGGCTTTAAGTCTTGGTGAATAGCCTCGTTGTTATGAAATGCTTTTAACCCTTTGGCAATCTGCCTGATGATCGCAATACTCTGTTTTGGGCTAGGTGGCAGATGCCCGGCAATCCACTTGTCGAGACCGATTCCATCCACATATTCCATCAGGTAATAGAGCGCTGTTCGCGGGCGCTGCTGCTGGATAACCTTGACTATATAGGATGAATGAATGCGCCGCCCTATCCACTCCTCCTGGATAAAACGGTCGATGGCACTCAAATCCTCTTCAATATTCCGCGAGGGGGTTTTCATCACATAATATTGATCTTCATCCTTCTCAGCCAACTCATCGCGAACTAAATAAAGCTGGCTGCGGCTGGAGGCAAAAAGTTCGCGAATCACCCGATAGCCATCAAGCTTCATGCCCACCTGTAAATCCGGCGGAAATGGCAGTCGGGTCAACCGGGCGCTGTAATCTTCCAGATTTGTCTCGGGCAATTTGTTAACGATAATTGCAGCGGCACTGAAATTATCATTGGTATTAGCTGCGATCGCCGCCGCCTGGATATGTTTAACTATTTCGCTGGCACTGCTATGGCCGGCTAATAAGGCCTCTAGTTGAGCCGAATCGACAAAATCATGGATGCCATCACTGGTTAACAGCAGCCGGTCACCAAGCCGGATATCGCTGTGCCCATAATCCAGGTTAAGACGACTATCCATCCCTATAGCACGGGATAGACAGGCACGGTTATCGGCAATAATCGCCACATGATCAGTGGTCAATTGCTTCAGAACCCCCTCTCGCCAAAGATAAATTCGGCTATCACCAACATGAAAAAAATGCAGGGTACGGCTTTTTATTACCACGGCACTAAAGGTGCAGAGATAACCCTTAGTGGTGGTGGTAAATTCATGACTTTGACGAAACAGACGCAGATTGATGGTCGATAGAATTTTTTCGCCACTGCCGGAAACCGACCAGGTATCCGGAGTTTGATAATACTCTTCAAGAAAGCGCTCCACAGCTGTATGACTGGCCTCGCGCCCAGCTTCCGCTGTTGAAACTCCATCTGCAAGGGCGACACTGACTCCTTTATTTTCAAGAACATAGGGCTCAGCAGGTTTTTTATAGCCGACGGCATCCTCGTTAAGGGGTTTAATGCCCGCTTCAGAAAAACAGGCAATATCCAACGCGTCCCCTAACTCTTTATTTAGCTTTCTATCTAGTTCTGACTGAGTCAATTTTCCTCCCTGACAAAGGCCAGGTTATCTAGCCAACATCAATCATATGCACAGTGCCATCCGGTAGAATCTCGGAAATCTGCCCCTTGGGCTCCTCCAATAGCATGGCGATTGCAAAGACTATCAGTGCCGAGGCGCCGATCAACATAAAGAAGGTGCTGTAATCGACAAAGCTCAGTATGGTCAGGTAGGTAACCGCACCCACATTGCCGTAGGCGCCAGTCATACCGGCAATCTGCCCGGTCATACGACGCTTGATCAGTGGCACTATGGCAAACACTGCACCCTCGCCCGCCTGGACAAAGAATGAGCAGGCCATGGTTGATATAACCGCCAATGGTATCCACCAGCCACTGTTGATCTGCGATAACAGGCCATAGCCTAAGCCTAGCCCACCAATCAGGATAAGCAGTGATTTCCGGCGTCCGAAATGATCCGAGAACCAACCACCAGTGGGACGGGCTACCAGATTCATCACCGCAAAACCGGAGGCTAATAAACCGGCCTTAACCGGATCCAGGCTATCGAAGGTCTCGAGAAAAAACAGCGGCAACATAGAGACCACTGCCAGCTCGGAACCAAAGGTGACAAAGTAGGCCCAGTTGAGAATAGCCACCTGCTTGAACTTGTATTTATCCTGCTCTGGCACACCAGAGGTCAAGTGTTCGCAGTTTACATGCCAGATCTTTTGGCACTGATAGGCAAACAGCACAATCAGAACCAGCCAGATAGCAACCATAACATTGCTGCTTAAAAGTCCTACTCCTGAAGGTGAGAGTTTCCATGCGAGTACAGCCAGAGCTATATACATAGGAATATTCATCAGCAAATAGAAATACAGATCTTTGCGGCTCGTCACCTCCAGCCCGCCGGACTTCTTGGGTTTAAAATAGGTGGAGCCCTTGGGAGTATTGCGGGCAACACGATAGTAAAAAATACCGTATAAACCAGCGATAAAGCCTGTGGTGGCTATGGCATAGCGCCAGCCATCGTCACCGCCATAAATCATCGCAAGGGTTGGCAGAAGCATCGCCGATGCGGCGGAGCCAAAGTTCCCCCAGCCACCGTAAATACCCTCGGCAATACCCACTGACTTATGGGGAAACCACTCGCCGACCATACGAATACCAATCACAAAACCGGCACCGACAAAGCCCATTAAAAAGCGCATCAGGGCCAACTGTTGATAGGTCTGGCAAAAGGCAAAGGCAATACAGATAAACCCGGAGGCTATCAGCAGGCCACTGTAAACTTTTCGCGGCCCAATCTTGTCCACAAGGATACCGATAAGAATACGCGCGGGAATGGTTAAGGCGACATTGAGGATCATCAGCGCTTTAACCTGTTGAGAACTCAAGTCAAAAGCCTCTTTGATAAAGACCAGCAGCGGTGCATGGTTAAACCACACCATAAAGGTTAGAAAAAATGCAACCCAGGTTATATGCAGGGTCTTGATTTTGGGGTCAGTCAGTTTAAACAGGTTTATACCCTTCCCTGATGATGCGGGCCCTGCAGATAAGTGTTCTGTAGACATAGATGCCTCCGGCAAGCCAAAACAAAAAAACTAGATCTCATACAGTCTCGAACGATTCTCACTCAAGGGGTTTGATATGCATCAACTGTCTTTGGCTTTGCATTCACAGAGACTGCCGATAAAGCATATACAGCTACCTACATTAGCAATTGAAAAGCGCTTAGAGAGCACGACGGCCGTGGATTGCTACCCCTATTTAAGTAGGCTTTGGCTGGCACAGAGGTAAAGAGAGGTAGCCGATAGCCACCAAGGGGATGATTCATTAAAGTAGCTGTTAACAAGCTATAAAGTGACGACTAAACTGCCAGCAATGGAGACAATCTAACGTGAACAGGGATAGTGAAATACCTGGTGCCAGCAGAGCACTGTCCATGGCAACCATCGCTTTTGCAGCCAACTTTTCAGTGTGGATACTCTATGCGGTGATTGGCCTGGAATTGCAGCAGAGTATGCAGCTCAGTGCCACGCAGCTCGGCTTTGTATTTGCCTCACCCATGCTGACCGGCGCACTGGCACGAATCCCACTGGGCATCCTCGCTGACCGCCATAACCCCAAGCATATTTTTACACTGCAAATGTTGGCTGTGGTTCCCGCCCTGCTGATACTTCCCACAATAAGCAGCCTCAATCACTACCTGTGGCTGGGGCTGTGGATAGGCGTAAGTGGCGCCTCATTTGCGATTGGTATTCGCTATATCTGTGACTGGTTTACCCGCAACACCCAGGGCACCGCAATGGGCATCTTTGGTGCAGGCAATGCCGGCGCGGCCATCACATTAGCGATAGCGCCGGTACTGATAGAACAGTGGGGCTGGTCAAGTTTGGGGCCCAGTTATGCCGCTGGACTATTAATAACAGCCCTGTTATTTGCTTGGCTCGCACCCTCCGCCATACTAAAAAAAGAACCCCAAGAAAAGCCAAAGAACAGGATCCCAGACAACCTCAAGCAACTCGGTCGCCTGCAAGTCTGGCGTTTTGGACTCTATTATTTTTTTGTTTTTGGCAGTTTTTTAGCGCTGATCATGTGGCTGCCTCAGTACTACGTCAACGCCTATCAATTGAGTATTGAACAGGCCATGGCCTTCACACTGTTTTTTGTTACCACCTCGAGTATGGTGCGTGCCCTGGGTGGCTGGTTTGCCGATCGCTATGGCGGACGCGCCGTCAACTGGACGGTGTTCTGGATCTGTCTGGTCTGTCTTTTTTTCCTGAGTTATCCCCCCACCACCATGACCATTCACGGCGTCGACAAAGATGTCCACCTGACCATTGAAATCAATATCTGGTTATTTACCGGCCTGATTTTTATTATCGGTATCGCCCAGGGTTTCGGACGCGCCAGTGTCTATAAAACGATTCACGATTACTACCCAAACCAGATGGGCAGCGTCGGCGGCTTTGTGGCCGCAGTCGGCGCTCTCGGCGGCTGCACACTGCCGATTGCCTTCGGTCTTGCCGAAGACGTAATCGGTATTCACAGCGCCGCTTTTATGCTGCTCTACGGTGTTTTAGCCCTGTGTATGACCGCAATGTTTTTTGCCAACAAATCAGACCGCTTGCGCCAGCGTATTCACCACGCCCAGACCCATAATTTCCTCGAAGAGAGTTAGTGACTCCGCCTAATGCCTGCAAAGCACCGGGCTCAATCCCCTACCCTGTAAATAGTAGCCTCGACTCAGTGGTGGTAGCAGGCTCCTGGGCTTGATTCAGGTCAATATTTCACGCCACCAATCAACCTACCCTATGGCCATAAATTTTTTAAAAGCTTTACAACTTTTCAAACTTTTAGAACTGTCTAGTTAACTGAAATGATAAAAGGAAATTCCCATGCGTAAACTCAGCAAAATTCTACCCTCGAAATTAATCGCTTCAGCTCTGGCCACCCTGGTCGTGGCCGCAACATCTGTCGTCTCAGTCAATGCTGCCGAAACTGGCAGTAAAAGCAGCAGTCTGCAGGATGCCATTAAAAATGGCAGCGCCAAACTCAGTTTTCGCCTCCGCCACGAAGATGTCAACGTCGATAATCCGAGCGATGATGAAGCCAATGCCCTGACCCTAAGAACCCGGCTCAATTACAAAACCGCTCTCTACAATGGATTTGGCGTATTTATGGAGATGGATAATATTACTGAACTGGATGGCAATGATTACCCTACCAGCAAAGGCTTAAAGAATACCGGTAACTTCCCGGGCAAAGCGATTATTGCCGACCCCGAAGGCACCGAAGTCAATCAGGCATACCTCAGTTATACCTATGGCAACACCACGAGCAAATATGGTCGCCAGCGGATACTCCTGGATAACCAGCGTTTTGTCGGTGGTGTTGGATTCCGTCAAAATGAGCAGACCTTCGATGCCTTCTCAATCAGCCATAAGTGCAAATGTGACACCAAGGTTTTCTACGCCCATATCAACAATGTCAATCGAATCTTCGGCGAAGACGATCCCTTTGTCAGCGACACGGATAGCAGCACTGATCTTTTAAATATTAACTACAGTGGCTGGCGTGCGGGCAGCCTGGTGTTTTACAGCTACCTGCTCGACGAGAAACAGAGCGACACCCAATACGACACCTACGGCCTGCGCTTTAGTGGTAACACAGAAGGTCTGGGTTACCAGTTAGAGTATGCAACCCAGGAAAAAGAGTTGGCTAATGGCACGGAATATGACGCCGATTACCTACTGGCAGAAGCCAGCCTCAAAGTGGATACAGTGAAGTTTGCCGTGGGCTTTGAAAATCTGCAGAGCGATGATGGTAACTTTGGTTTTACCACCCCGCTGGCAACCGGGCATAGCTTTCAGGGTTGGGCTGACCAATTCCTAAGTACACCAGACGAGGGTGTAAGGGATATTTACCTTACCGCAGAAACCAAACTGGCTGGTGTAAAACTGGTCGCTGTTTACCATGACTTTAAATCAGATGATGATAACCTGAGTGGCGACGATGATTTGGGTAGCGAGTTCGGACTATTGACCAGCACGAAGATTGGCGACTACGAACTGAGCCTTAAATATGCCAATTATTCTGATGGGGACAGCTCGTTTAATAAAGCGGATACCGAGAAATTATGGCTGACTGTGAGTGCTACACTCTAATTTACGGGTTTCACCGCACTGTCATCCTATGCTTGAACTATCTGCCAAACATAGGAATATTGTCGGGATGACAGTGGTTTCTTTCAACCTGTCATCCCGAGCGTAGTCGAGGGATCTGTTGGATGCTGTGCTGGATTTGATGGTATGGAGTGAAACTGAGCGTCGACGGCAGGATTTCATTCAGGCCATCCATGGTCTTCACCCTGCGGGCAGCTTCGCTGTGCAAAATCGCTTCCTGTGATTTAGTGTGTGTGCCATCCATGGCACACATCCCTTCGGGACCGCCTAAAGGGCGTCCAAAATCGT
>JABBBF010000166.1:0-13241 GCA_018607545.1 SAR92 clade bacterium
AAGTTAAAAACTCTATCCCTATCGCGGATATCGACGTCAGCCAATATGACATTATCTTTCTTTCAGGGGGCTGGGGTGCCGCCTACGATCTCGGGCAGTCTGAGCTGCTGGGGGAAAAAATTAGTCAGGCCTACTATTCGAATCTATCACCAGTTATCGGCGGTGTTTGTCACGGTGTACTGGGTTTAATTAATGCCAAAGATAACAGTGGTCAATTATTAATTGCCGGTCGTAAAATGACGGGAGTGACGGATAAGCAAATTAAAGAGTTGGGGATTGCTATTACGCCCCTGCACCCGGAAACAGAATTGCGCAAAGCAGGTGTGGTGTTTGAAAGTAACACCGCTTTTATCGATTTTTTTGCTACCCATGTTGTGGTTGATGATGAGAAACGTTTTGTCACTGGGCAGAATCAGAATTCCGGACTGGAGACATCCCACAAGATGATGGCGGTTATTGCCGAGAGATAATGGTTTTTGTTCAGAGATAATGACTTTTATTCTTTGAGAATGACAGGTGTGGGTCGCGGGAATAACGGATGTAGCTGTCAGTTAACAAAGATAGATTGAAGAGCGTTTATGCACACACTAAGGTTTAACTCACAGGCTGTTATTTTTTTAGTGGCACTCAGCACACTGTTACTCTCACCATGGGTAACAGCCTCTGCTGCAAAACCCAATATCATCGTTATCCTCGCCGATGATTTGGGTTATTCCGATATCGCGCCCTACGGCAGTGAAATCAGCACGCCCAATCTCGATCAACTAGCACAGGAAGGTTTGCGCTTTAGTCGCTACTATACTTCCGCTAGCTGCGCTCCTACCCGTGCCATGTTACTCACCGGCGTCGACAGTCACCGCGCAGGGGTTGCCAATATCGCCGAGGCACTCACACCGGCACAGTCGCACTCCCCGTTTTATCGCGGCACGCTGAATCATAATGTGGTCACCATTGCGAGATTATTAAAAGACGCTGGTTACCACACCAATATGACCGGTAAGTGGCATCTGGGTTATAAAGACCCCTCTCTAATGCCTAGCAACCGAGGCTTTGAACAAACCGTGATAATGCCTTTTTCTGGCGGTGATAACTGGACGCAGCAATCCTATATACCCCACTACCAGAAAACCTTATGGTTTGAAAACGGCAAGGAAATCACCTTGCCAGAGGATTTTTATTCCTCTGAATTTATCGTCGATAAAGCTATTCAGCAGATTGAAAAGCATCGCGGTGATCAGCAGCCCTTTTTTTCCTATGTAGCTTTTCAAGCGGTGCATATTCCGGTGCAGGCACCAAGAGAATATACCGAAAAATATCTCGATACCTATCAGTCTGGCTGGAGTGTGCTGCGCGCCAAACGCGAGAAAGCCGTGAAAGACTTGGGGCTGATCGCTAAAGATGCACCGGTAAAGACCATGAATACCACGCTGGACTGGAACGGTTTAAGCGCCGAGGAAAAACGTTTTAACAGCAAGCGAATGGCCGTCTATGCCGGTATGGTCGATGCCATGGATTTCCATATCGGCCGTTTAGTGGCCTATTTAAAAGCCATTGGTGAATATGACAACACGGTGATTATTTTTACCTCCGATAACGGGCCAGAACCCTCAGACCCTGCCGCTATGAGCGCGCTATTCCCCCTTATCCGCGAGTATATGCTGGGCTACAACAATGATATTGAAACACTGGGAGAGCGCTACAGTTACAACACCATTGGCACTAGCTTTGCCAGTGCCGCCGCCTCCCCTTTAGGACATTACAAATTTCATTCCGGCGAAGGGGGCATGCGTGTGCCGATGATGATCAGCGGACCTATACTCGCCGAGCAACTGCAAGGCCAGATCAGTCACAGCAAAGCCTTTGTTAAAGATCTAGGCCCAACGATTTTGACCATCGCAGGTACTCAACATCCCGGCAGCGATTACCAAGGTAAAACCATTGAACCGCAAACCGGTAAAGATTTAGTGCCCTTAATCACCGGTGATCAAACAACCGTTTATAGCGACAAGGATATTATTGCCTATGAAGTTGGCGGCAATGCCGGTTTAATTAAGGGGGATTATAAGATCTCCTATAACCGAGGTGGCCAAAACGATAACCGTTGGCATTTATACAACCTTGAACAAGATCCCGGCGAAACCCAAGCGATTGAACAACAATACCGCGCTATTTTTTCTGAGCTGCTCAGTGACTATGAATTCTATTCACAAGAGAATGGCGTTATACCGGTGCCTGACAATTACGACCAAGTCAAGCAGGCTAGCATTAACGGAGTGATTAAACGTTTAAAAGCAACTATAGCTAATAACAAGGCTGCGCTTTTCCTATTACTATCGGTTCCACTGCTGCTACTTGTTATCAGCGTTAAGCAGAAAAAATCTTAGGCCATATCAAATTTCTCCATGGCTAAAGGCTATTTTTGGTCAACCGAGAAACGGATTAATCAGTCATAACAGTGCCAACCTTTAGCCTTCTATTAACGGCAGTAACCCCGCAGTCACCAGAATATCCCGGACGACTGTCTGATCATCTCCTGTGAGCTTGTTGTATCTCTCCCTAATCCATAACAGGCATTTACCCTGATAAGGAAAGCTGGGCTGTGTCCAGGGCAAACCATCAATTTCAGTTTCAAAATTTTTCTCTCCAGCCTGTAACGCTTTTGCATTGGCTAGTAGCTGTGGCATATGGGTGCGCGCCACTTCTTTTAATAAGGCCATCAAGGTATCTGGTAATTCATGGGGATTTAACCAATCCCCCTCTTCCACTTCATAGCCACAGAGATCCTCAACCCTCTCCGTCCACCCGTAGGTACGCGGAGCATGCTTAACGGCCAATGCCATTGGCGTAGGGTCAAAATGGGTCAGGCAAGTTAGCTGGCCAAAGGCTGCAAAATCACAGGAGCCTGGGCGTGCTCCCATCAGAAATGAATGGCGTGCAAGATGCGCATCCATCAGTTGCAAAAATCTGATATAGCTCGCCTCAATAACGGGTGCAGTGACGCTATTAGAACCGACAAAAGAAAGCCTACCTATTTGCCGCTTGACGAATTCACCCTTAAAGGCTTTAGCCATGGCCTCTGGTATTGAGGGTGATGTTAAATAGGGTATCAAGGTCCCTGCTTTATCAATATCGGCATCAAAAGCCCAGCGAAAGTGGAACATGCAACGGGTTAGCCATTCATCAGCATAGTCTTCCAAGAGATAGTTAATAAAGTTTAAGGCCGGCGATGATGGGTGAACGCTACGCTCGGAAAACTGCCTATCGAGTTGTTCAAGTATCGGCGTGCTATCGGTGATAGCCTGATCATTACCGGCTTCATCTTGTGTATAAAAAGTGGGTAATAATGGAGGTTTAGCAAGGGGTAATGATTCAGTATCCACATGACCACTGTCGGCTAGTAAACCCGGCTGACCAAGAATAAATCGATAAGGAATTCGTCGATAACGTAATGCGCCAACAGCTTTTCTGGTGTAGGGGCTTGCGTGTATGCCCTGCAGTCGTACCGGTAGAGAAAATTCGCTCATTGTTAGTCCATCCTATTGTTGACGACTCAAAATATAAATACACAGCTTACATACACAATGCGCCCCGAGACGCACTAGGGTTATGCATAACGAGAACAAAACCACTGATATAAATCCTGTGAGGTAATCATATAAACTGATTACGTTCCACCGCTAAGGCAACCCTAGCCACCGGCCGCACCGGAAATTGCCATGCGCTTTAGCGATATATAAATCATCGCAACACTCTTCGATTGTTATGGCATATGATATGGCATATTATAACTCATAACCACTCTTGAGATCACACCATGTCAGCGCGCAGTAAACTCTGGATGATAAGCAGCCTTCTCTATATTGCATTTTTTTGCTGGTATACCGACTTTCGTGGGCCACTGACGGAACAGGAAATTTCCAGCTATGAAAGTCAGAGCCTCGCTGCCGGTAAAGATCCTGACGATATTGCGATGATGGCCAACTTTATGCGCAAGGACACAGGCCGCCAATTCCTAATGATTAACGCTATCGACTATAACGAGAACCCCGGTGATATAGAGGGTGCCGAAGCTGGCGAAAGTGCAGAAGAGTTAATGGCACGCTATATGACGCATATGCTACCCGCCATGCTATCGCGGGGCAGCCACCCGGTCATTATGGGTGAAGCGGCTTCTATAGCAGTAGACATAGTGGGTATTGAAGGAGCGGAACAATGGGATGTCGGCGCTATATTTCGCTACCGCAGCCGCCGTACCTTTTTTGATATTGTGACTAACCCTGACTTTAGGGGAGAGCACCATTTCAAGCACGCAGCACTGACCAAAACCATTGCCTACCCGATAGAAACGCAACTTTATTTCGGTGACTTACGCTGGATGTTAGGCTTATTGATACTGGCTGTCACCGCCTTTCTGGATGCGCTGGTTTTTTCCAAGCGGCAGTCTTAACGTCCATACTACGACCTCTCAGTACTTGTCGGTCCTAGCGCAAAAGGCCCGGTAATGGCCGGTTTTTTTGACGCGTCATAACCCTGCTTCGCGTTCCACACGTTGATATAGCGATAAAATGGCACCCTAGGATAGAGGTGATGCATTAGATGATAATTCTGATAAACGAATAGCCTTCGTGGTCAGCAAGCAGGTTAAAAACCTCCTCGATATCTTTTTCTATCATGCGCTCAACATGGATATTAAACATATTTTTCTCAACTGCCCGGTTAATAATATTTATTGTTTCGCTGCTGCCTCAGCCTCTTTTTGTTGCGCTTCTTTCTCTTTCAGGCGCTTGATGCGATTATCGGGAATACCGCCCTTAATAAAGGGCGGTGTAAAACCATCAAACAAGCCATTATGTAAAATACCGTCTGCCATCATGGCTGGCATAATCTGTGAGCGGATCAGAACCTTATCGAGATCACGCTGGTCGGAATCAGACAGCGCCTCATAGCGCAACTGTAATTGCTCAAAGCTCCAACCGCGATACTGATGGGCAGCACACTCTGCGGTGACACCATAGACCTCAGCCTCATAAACCTTCTCACGCTTGATGCAGGCTTTAGCACAGGGCTTGGCAAATGGAATATAGGTATTAGCAATAAAACTCAGCAACGCTTCTATGCTATCAGGTATGCCATCATTAACATTCACCCAATCACCAAACTCCGTTTGACCGGCACAACCGCGGGTATCGCCCAAATCGTTAATTGTGTGAATCCAGTTGCAGGTACGTGGCGCTTTGGTTTCCATAATTTCGTTGGACTGGGGATCATCATATAGATGCACTTTAAGTCCACCGTATAAGGCAAAATCTGCGACAGAGGGCTTAAAGCCCAGCAGAAATTGATAATGCCGAAAATGCTCTTCAAGAATGGCGAGCAAGTCTGTTATTTGCTGATCCAAACTGGCGCGAACACCCTCACCCACCAAACCCAGGTGCTGGTCAAAACCGGTTTGGCGCTGAACCAACCCCGGTGCCAAATCTTTGCATTCCATATCGGCACTACCATAGGTAAAAGCTCTGGCAATGCGGTGACTGAGGGTATGGCGATTCTGTTCATTACCCCAGCGAGTATGCATCCATAAACGCGGCATATATTCATCGACAAACTCTTCGATCAGCCACATGATAAAGGCCAGCCTAGTGTCATCCGGAACGGTTTTCACCGCTGAATACTTTTCTTCAAAGTGCATGATGATCGGCGTTGAATCCTGCATGATCTGGTCGTCGGGCGTCAGTATAACCGGCGCGATGGACTGCCCGGCGTTCTGCTTGGCCCACTCCAGCTCCAACAGAGTGGCACGCACTTTTTTATAGGGGATGCCTTTGTAATTCATAAAGCTCATCACTTTATGGGAATAAACCGAAGCCTGTGCCTGCACGATGCGGTAGTGATTCTCTTCACCCGGCTTTAAAAACTTGCTATCGGCATGATGCTTTTGCTCAAGAGCGATATTGGCTGGAATAGTGTTATGCTCAGACATTGTTCACCTATTGCTTACCTATTGTTTGATACTAAAACTGCTTTTAGCCAATTCATCGTACTGACCATAGTTTCAGCGCTATTCATTAATGTTTCTACACCAGAAGCAGTATGGCACTAATGAGAATGACTCCCAGAGTTCCCAGCATAGAAATAGGTCGCAGAATTATCGGCAATGATCTTGAAACGATCATCACATAATGAAGCAGCCTTGCTGCCAGGAAAACGCAGCCCAGTGCGATCAAAGCACCCTGCCCCAGGCCATTGAGTTCGTTGAGCAGTAACAGCAATAAAGCCATGGGCGCATTTTCTATGAAATTACCATGGGCGCGAATTCTATTTCGCAGCTCCTTGTCACCACCATCTCCCAGGCTAATCTTGGAAGAAAAGCGGTAGGCACCTACCCTGAGAGTAAAAACAACATGGAGGATTCCGAAAATAGCGGCAAAGATGAGTGTTGTTTCTATGGATAGTAGATTTGGCATAATCGCCTCACAACGTTAAATCCCAAGTTTCACCGGCCCCTGAAAAGAGTGCCCGCTGGTAAAAAAACAGACCCGTGCGGGAAAAGGCACATCAACAAACAAATCCTCTGCCAGAGTAACTTCACGGATATACCAGCCCTCTGGCAAGACCCGCTCTGCACCCGCTTTTATTCCCGGGAGACCGGAAGCATCGGTTATTTGCGGTACATAATCCAGGCCATCCCCCATGGATAAGATTTCCAGGGTGCGGCCTTTGGCAAACATCACACTGTGGTGCTTATGCACCTTTAACAACAATAAGCCGTTATTTTCAATCGTAAAATCGGGATCGACCTCACCTGGCACTGCCACCTGAGAAAAAACTCTGCCATCAACATCCAGGGTTTCCAGCGGAGCATCTTGCTCTGCATTGGGTGGCCTGCGAAAAAATGCGGCATCGTGACTTGCGTATCCAGAGCCACTTTTAATAAAACCATCGGGCAGCTGTAAAGCATCATACTGTTCAGGAGTGAATGATTGCTGACACAGCCAGATCTTCTGTGTGCTTAACTCCATAATTTCGCCATAGAGTTGTAAGCCATCAAGGGTCCAGTTTTGTTGCCACTCTGGATTGCCCATCCCTGCTTGAGCACGCTCATTAATCGTAGTCATCAGTATTTTCCCGCTCAATTAAAATAATGTAATGCGTTGACCGCGTTTTTTTGGCACTTTATGGGCCGGCGGTAGCTGGCAAATTCTATTCATTAACGTGGTGGTGCCGTCGGCGTATTCCCACACCATTTGCTCTCCCTCTTCGCCTTGTTGCATATAGCGCTTAACAACGACCGGCCCCCAACCAAAGGCATTAAATTCCAGCACCTTATTTCTCCAGGTCATACTGGCTGAAGTCCGATTGCAGTATTCCTTGCCTCCGGCAATAAATAGTACCGAACCTTCGGTATCATTAGAATTAAGCCCAATGGTATCGGCATTAAGATTCGGCCCAGCGTCGTGAATGATACCTGCCGCCGTAATGGCGACGCGACTGCCGCACTGCTCAATGCGCTCCACGTGCCACACCTTGCCAGTCACCGCCTGCCATAGGCCGCGTATATCATCGGCGCCTTCCGCCAAAGGCTCGGTACACTCTGCCAGAATCGGCAATGGAAAATGCTCATAGCCGCAACCGGGCGTGTTGCCTTTGGGAATTTGCGCTGCTGTTTTTCCACTGCCGTCGAGCTCTGGCAACTCACAATAATTAAGGGTGCTGCCATCGCCAGCCAGTGTCGCGGGGTCTGTCATTAACGGCGGCCGCGCAGAGAAATACAATTGCCAAAAAGCCAGAATAAAAAGTACTAGCAGAGTAGTGGGAATACCTATTAACCATTTTTTCAACATGTCACTATCTCTTATTTAACATCAAGGAAGGGAAGAATCTCGGCAACCAGCTCGTCGGGTTTATCCTCTTGGATAAAGTGCCCAGCACCATCAATGAGTTTGTGGTTCTGACCTTTAGTACCCGGTATATCGCGCTTGAATAACTTGTGCACACCTCTTGTAACAGGGTCTTTATTCCCAAACAGGGTTAATACCGGCTTCTCGAATGATTTTAACTTCTCCCAGGCGGCCAGGTTTTGAGGCAAGCCCGGATTATCCGGGTAGACCGTAATCAATTGCGGAAACTGCAGAATACCCGCTTGATATTTACGTTGTGGAAACGGGGCTTTGCTGTAGACATCAAACTCACTATCACTAAATTCCGGGTTTCGAATAGCGCGCTTAAAAGCAAACTCAAAAGGAAAAAGCGGCATCCATTTCATAATTTTTAACCACCAGTATGTAAATCGGTTGCCACCATCCCCCAAGGGGATACCCGAATTTGTCACGACCACTCTATCGAATCTTTCTGGATTATCCGCCACCACATTAAGCCCGATCGTGCCACCCCAATCCTGACATACCAGCGTGATATTTTTCAGGTCATTAGCGAGTAGCCATTTTTCTATCCAGTCGATATGACGCGCCAATGTATAATCACTTTTTTTGGCCGGTTTATCGCTGCGCCCACAACCGACCAAGTCAACCGCAATAACCCGCCGTCCAGATTCCAGCAAGCCAGGAATCATATGACGCCAGATATAACTCCAGCTTGGGTTGCCGTGCATTAACAAAATGGGGGCGGCATCGCGAGGGCCTTCATCGATGCTATGGATTCGAATCTCAGTACCATCGTCGTCTTTGATGGTCGTATAGTGAGGTTCAAAGTTATAGCCCGGCAGGTTTTCAAAGCAGCTATCGGGCGTGCGTAATAAGTTCATCATAATCAATCGCTCTTGGTTAGGCGGTTTCCAGTCCCCAGACTTCTATCAAACCGGGGCGTTCAACCCGGCGCTTTGCCTTGAGGTTTATCAGGCTTTGTAAATTAATCCCTGAGTAAAATTCGTGGGCGGCTGCTTGCTGCTCACTATCACACTGATCGAAGTAATCACTGATACGCTGCAACATATAAAGCTGGTAGGGAATCACCATGCCGGTAATCGTAGTATCACGAAAGGGGTAGTCCATGGGCTTGAGTGATTTAACTCGCGGTTTTTCAGTAACACACTGCCCCTCCTCAACCCTATTCGTCGCCAGCCAGCCATCTATTTCACTGACCATACATTTCACTTCCGGCAAAAAGTCTTTAGCGATTAAGTGCAGTATCGATTGTAGGGATTGCGGTATTTCATCATCGGCAAAATACTGTTGTGGATAATCCGGGTACTCCGGCATATCAGCGTTTTCCGCATTCATACGTTCCACCCAGCGATACACACGCTGCGCCTTGCTTTTCATAATCATGCCGGGGTAAGGGTCGCGGGATAAGTGAGCGTATAAGGGAGCCATCAAACTATAATCCGCCACACTAGGCAGACCACCGAATAAATACGGGTGCTGTTCAAAATGTTGATTCAGTAAGGATAATAATTCCAGATATTGGGCTTCAATCGCCGGGATGGTTTTTTCATTGACTCCCAGCAACGGTAGATAGGCTTGCATTGGCGCCATCACTTTTTTGGCGACTTGGCGCACAACATCAGGATTTGCTCCGGGGGCGATGTGATCACCAAACTCCAGCTCAATGAAGTCTTTATTGTGCTCGAGAAAATTCCAGCGATAGTGCATGGCAACTTTTAATAGGCCTTCACTACCGAACATGTCGATGATTAAAGCGGCAATATGTTGTTTTGGTGTTTCAGGATAGACGGAAAATTTAGCCTGCCCCGACTGCTCAAAGTGATCAATAATATCCACGCTATCCTGAATAACCGTGCCATCGGCTAACTCAACCACAGGCAGGATACCGCGCTTGGTCTTGGGGATTATTTTTTCGCCATAGCTGGGATGACCCGGCATCACTTCATTAAAAGCAATGCCTTGCTTGCACAGATAAGAACGCACTTTGCCGGAGTACATGGACATAGGCGCAGCATATAAGGTAACAGCTTCACTCATAGACAGCCTAATCGACCAGCTTGATGATTAATTTGCCGTGGTTTTTCCCCTGATAAACCATCTGTACGGCTTCAGGAAACATCTCAATCCCTTGAACAATATGCTCGCGGAATTGTATTTTTCCTTCGTGCTCCCAAGTCAACAAGTCCACAAACGCTTCTTTTGAGCGGTGCATATAATCACGCATGGTAAAGCCTTGCATCAGGCAGCTTTGCGTTAGCAACTGCACATAATTCCCAGGGCCAATGGAGTTTTCAATATTTTCGTATTGGGTGATTGCCCCACAGATAACAATACGGGCATGGCGATTCATCTGCATCAGCACAGCATCCAGTGTCTCCCCTCCTACCGCATCGAAAAAGACATCAATACCCTCTGGGGCAGCCGCGTTGAGCTGGTCGGCGATATCGCCCAGCTTGTAATCGATGACCGCATCGACGTTTAAATCATCTTTAAGGTAAGCACATTTGTCAGGACCACCTGCAATACCCACAACACGGCAGCCTTTTAGTTTGGCGATCTGACAGACCACATGCCCTACGGCTCCAGCCGCAGAAGACACCACCACCGTCTCCCCCTCTTTGGGCTTGCCAATATCCAGCAGACCAAAGTAAGCGGTAAAGCCTGGCATGCCCAAGCCCCCCATAAAGCGTGTTAGAGGTGCAAAGCTGGGGTCTATTTTTCTCAATGCGCGACTATCAAAGGTACCGTGGGTTTGAATACCGGTAAAACCGGTGCAGAAATCACCCACCTGATAATAATCTGACCGGGACTCAATCACTTCGGCTACACCAAAGCCCCGCATAACCTCACCCAGCTCAACCGGTTCTATATAACTTTTCTTTTTCGAGATCCAGCCCTTCATCGCAGGATCAACCGACACATAGTGCATCTTGACCGATATTTCTCCTTCCTGCGGTGGTATCAGAGCATCATGGGTAAACTGCCAGGTATCGGCAGTTGGCAGACCTACTGCCTCTTTGGCAAAACGGACTTGGGTTATTGGGTTAGTCATTATATTTCCTTAAACAGTCCTGACTTTATAACTGGAGTCATCAAGGGATTTTCGATGATAGCTGACTATAATGTTTTGCCATTATTCATGTCAATAGTTTTATAGTCGAATTTTACTACCATTGTTAATAGCACTTTATCCTCAAGCCACTGGTCATGACCTAGCTTGTATGCTGCAGACGTTTTAGGCTGGGCGTAAATGACCCAAGACCTCAGATGGTTGACACGCCCAACTGGAGGATCAGTTTTTAATGTCAAAATAGAAGCCAGGCCGACTCCGTAAAATAGCGTACGAATTTTTTCTGCTCAGACTCACTGGCCTGCTCGACACAACCTTGGATGCGTTGTTGTAAATAAAAACGATAGGGTAAATTTATTATCCATCGTGCCAGAAGACCTAGCGCACAGAAACGCAATGCCATAACTTATGGCAGATTGTAAGGCCGCAGTATGAAGGGACCGCTCAGTGAGTTGGCAGCAAAAATCACTTGCAACTAGTACTGTCAGCACCCACATCGATTTTATCAAGCTGACACTCCGCCATCAATGTCAATAAACCATCCAGCCATATAAGTATTGTTGAGTGAAATATTCACCAGCATAACGCTGACCATGTCGCCAGATCAGCCAAGCCAACTCATCGGACATTTCTTGAGCGAAAGTCCCTCCGCGGCTTTCGCAGGCACAGGAATAATATTACTACATGACATATGCAATAACATTGCAAAAGTCCATATCCATCTATATATTGTCATGCACAATGGCATTTGATTGGAAAAAGAAATACAAATAAATATAATCTATCGCTGTCTTGATAGTTATGACCAAGTCGTTTTTAAGATAGAAATCATTTAGCAATAAGATATGCGCCAATGTATAGCCTGCAGTGGTGCTTGAATAAACTAATTCAAAAAAACAGTTCAACAATAACATGCGACAACGCATGAATTTTATAGGGGAAACCAAATGAAAAAACGCACTTTGAGTTTGTACACTGCAACAGCGGCACTGGCTCTCACAGCCACCACTCCTGCACTCTCGCAGAATTTAACGCTTGAGGAGATCATCGTCACCGCAACTAAGCGTGCCGAGGGGCTTCAAGAAGTCCCAATCGCTATTTCAGTAATGAGCGGTCAGGAAATTAACGCCAAAGGGCTGACTAAAATGGAAGATCTTTCTGCATATATGCCCAATGTGCATGTGGCTGAAGCTAGCGGCGGCACTAACCTCTTTATCCGCGGTGTTGGATCAGGTGTGAACTATGGCTTTGAGCAGTCGGTCGGCACATTTGTCGATGGCGTCTACTTTGGCCGTGGCCGAAGTGCACGTGGAAAATTCCTTGACCTAGAGCGCGTTGAGGTCTTGAAAGGGCCGCAATCGACTCTATTCGGTAAAAATACCATTGCCGGTGCGATTAATATTACTACTGGTCAACCGACCGAGGAGTTCGCAGGCTTTATCAGTGCAGGATACACCAGTGAACTCGAAGCCAAGACAGTGACTGGCGTAGTTTCAGGCCCATTAAGCGATTCAGTTCGCGGACGTTTGGCTGTGCGTAGCTATGAAGATAAGGGCTATGTCCGCAACCTAGCAGCCTCAGGAGTGGATGGCCCGCAAAACGAAAGCCTCTATGTTCGCGGGACCCTTGCGATTGATCTTTCCGAGGATTGGACTGCTACGATTAAAGCAGAACATGGTAATCATGATGTATTGGGTCGACAGGAAGTAATTTCAGAAATTAATCCGACTATTGGGCCTGCAGTGGGGCTTTACGCATCGCCTTTCGGATCACCTAATTTTGAAGCGGGTTTTGGTTACACCAACTATCAGCAAAATATTAATGATCTTCCGCTATTTGATGACACTGAATCGACCATTATGCAGGTGAATATCGATGGCGCTGTTGGGGAATACGGTATCAAAGCAGTTATTGCTTACGCCGACTACGAATTTACTAATAGCTTGGATTCTGACTACGGTCCGCTCAGATTAATCAACCGCGGACGCAACGAAGAGCACGAGCAAATGAGTGCTGAGTTCATCCTAAGTTCGCCAAGTGATAGAGCCTTTGAATATATGGCTGGCGCCTACTATCAGACTGAAGACCTTTCTCACGATCGCTATAGCATGGTTGCTCCTTCGGCCGCGCCCACCCTTCAAAATGGCATTTTCGGGCGTTTAAATACACCTAATCCAGCACTAAATGGCGCTAGTTTTGCTCAGGCAGTTCTGGGCGGCAATCTGTCGCCAACTGCTGATAATGGCATTTTGGATGGTTCAGCTACCAAC
>JABBBF010000166.1:13251-14747 GCA_018607545.1 SAR92 clade bacterium
ACCAACAACTTTGAACAAGATGCCGATAGCTGGTCGGTCTTTTTCGAAGGGACTTACAATATCAGCGATACGTTCCGCATTACCGCCGGCTTACGCTATTCGGAAGACGATAAAGAAATGTCCAAGAGTGCTAAAGTAGCCTACATAGATCCAACAGCCCCAACAGCTACGTTGGCACCTGCTCAGTTGAGTGCTGTATATAGTCAGGCACTTAAGCTAGCCAAAGATCATGCCTACGACCGTGTGCGCAGCGAAGACCATGTTACAGGTCACGTTAACTTACAGTGGGACATGAGTGATGCAACCATGGTCTATCTTGAGGTGGGTAACGGATACAAAGCGGGCGGATTTGATGAAGACAATGGCATGGGCCGGGAACTAGAAACAGTCAATGGCGTTACTGACGATCTAGCCGACTTTGAAGACGAAACAGTAGAGACTATCGAAATTGGTGCCAAGATCAATCTCGCTGATGGTCGTGGTCGTTTAAATATTGCTGCATTTTCCAGCACCTATGAAGATGTTCAGGTCTCAACCTTTGACGGCACTGCCGGCTTTGTCGTCGGCAACGCAGCCGAATCAGAGGTTCAGGGTATCGAAGCAGACGTCCTCTACCGCGCAACTGAACAGATTACCCTCAATGGTGCATTTGCATACATGGATGCGAAGTACAAATCCTACCCTGGCGCCGGCTGTAACCTCGCGCAAGTGATAGCCAACGGCGGTCCTACTGGATGTACTCAAGACTTGACTGGCAAGCAATTGCAGTTTGCTCCAGATTACAGTGCAAATGTAGGTATTACCTATGCCACTGAGTTATCCTCGGGTCTGTCACTGACTGCTGGATTGGACTATAACTGGTCGGACGATGTGATTGTAGCGGCAGACATGGATGAAAACTTAATTCAAGAGAGCTATGGCAAACTTAATGCACGCATCTCATTCGCCAGCGGCGACAAATGGCAGCTATCGTTAGTCGGCAAAAACCTTACTAGTGAAGATACTTTCATGTGGGGCAATGACATACCACTCGGAAGTCTGGGATTCAATGGCAGCTACTTCAAGATGATAGATCCACCGCGTACTGTTGAACTCACAGCTCGCATGAACTTCTAAGGAAAAACTTAGATTTCATAAAAAACCGCGGCCCTGTCCGCGGTTTTTTTATGCCTAATCATTGACAATATCTAAATCCAACTCTTTCCACTCAAGCCGATTGTAATTGACTAAATCTATTTGTATAAATGAGTCTTCTATTGGAAATATCGACACTGAAGAGCACCTGATAATTGATAGGGATAATACGCTGAAGAGAATGTTGGTGCCCAGCAAAAAAGTCACCGAGAAATGATCATGCATGCGAGCCTAAAAGGTAAAAATATCGCACTATTTAGTCTAGGTGAAGCAGATTCCCTCGTGGCAATTGATATACAAAAGGCGGCGCTCAATATCACCGCATACGACCCAAAACATGTAGCGACCCCTGCTGGCGTCGA
>JABBBF010000145.1 GCA_018607545.1 SAR92 clade bacterium
GAGGCTGCAATTTAAATAATAAAAACAGGTAGTCGATAAAGCTGGCGTTTTTTAAAAGATCGCCATAGACATTGTATCCAGCGCAAAAACAGTCTGCTGCTGCAAAGGGATTATCTACTTCCGGAGTCTCTCGCCAAATTTTGGTGGTGATGGTTTCAACCGGTTTATCTGTCATCCGCTTTGCAACACATTGGTTCGCAACCCGATCGGGGGCGCTTCATTTTGATCAATTCTAACGTCCAAAACTGTGGGGCACTTGCGTGCGCAAATAGTCTTTATATCCAGACGATTAAGATCTTCTGGAGAGTGAATAATATGCCCGGGAGCGCCCATCGACATAGCCATTGCCGCGAAGTCCACATTGGCCAATGCGCTGGCTGTAGGTTCAGCTCCGGTGAGTGTCTGACCATGACGAACCATGCCGTAGGCACTGTCATTGAGGATGACAAAAATAATGGTCAATTTTTCTTCAATAGCGACGGTGATTTCCTGACCACTCATCAACCAGCTGCCATCGCCTGTAATACAGACAACAGGTGTATTTGATACCGCCAAACTGGTTCCTACCGCATTGCCAATTGCCCAACCCATAGAAGCGAAATCTACCGAGGCACTAAACAATCCGCCTCGCTCTTCGCGCTTGCCAGAAAATCGTCGGTCAAAAGGATGCAGGTAGTGGGTCCCCCATGCCAGACTGTTTCCAGTATCAACCAGATACCGGGTATGGGGTGGAAATAGTCTTGGAAGATCGCGCATCAGGCGCTGAGGTTTAATCGGCGATGCATCCGAATAATAGCCCTGCTCGTCATCAAATTCAAAATGCCTGGTCATGGTTGCTTCAGACTTTGCACTGGTTGATTTGACGATCCTCATATATCTTTTTGTATCTATACCAAAGCGGCTGGCGATTCGATCAAAAATAGTTTCAAGGCAACCTCTGACATGTAATTTTGCCATTGGTGTTCTGGTCAAATTGGCTTCGGTGGATTCAACATGTACTAGCTTGCCATTGAGCAGGCTTTTGGTATCCCAGGCATTGCTGGAGAACTCTCCAAAACGGGCACCAATAGCAATGACCAAATCTACCTTGGGATTAGCCAATACCTCCCGAGCGGCACTGTGGCCGGCAAAACCAAAGACCCCTTTAAACTGAGGGTGATAGGGACTGACCAGCCCTTTACCCTGTGGGGTTACTATAAGATCAGCGCCGGTTTTTACTATCAGTGTAAGAATGCTGCCGATGGCATCGCAGGCTTCATCACCAATAATAAACACTGGATTTTTGGCCTGCTTTAATTGAGCGAAAAGCTGATCCACAGCGTGATCATCAATCAATTCAGGCTTATCCAATAGGCTATCTAGCTGATAACTGGCCTCAGTAACTGATATCGGCATAGCCATCACATCGCGCGGTATGCTGATATGTGCAGGACCGGCCGGAGAGCCTAGAGCAGACATAATTGCCGCGGCCAACTTGTGCTCAAATTGATCGCGATGGGAAATCAGGGTGTTGTATCTGCTGCAGTGTTGATAGAGTCCTACGGTGTTTACACCGGTGCAGGATGAGTCCTGGATAGCCCCTTTGCCAAAGGTTGAAATAGCCGTCTGTGCGGTTATTACCAGCATCGGCACATTGTTTTCATAGGCGGATGCAACGCCGGTAATCATATTGGTTGCGCCCGGGCCTGTGGTTGAACAGCAGACACCTAACTTACCGCTGTTTCTGGCGTAGCCATCGGCCATAAATGCTGCGCCGGTTTCATGGCGAGCGACTACGGCTCTTACGCCACCCTGTCTCTCGCTGCGTGCCAATGCATCATAGAGAGGCTCTATCGCACCTCCTGGCACACCAAAAACATACTCCACACCCAGTTGATTTAAATAAGCGACTAATAAATCGGCCATTTTTGGCCCAATCGCCAGGACAGCTTGAGCGCCATTTTGGACAGCTTGAGCGCCCTTTTGAACAGCTTGAGCGCCATTTTGAACAGCTTGAGATCCCTTTTGTATCGCTCTAGGAATCGCTTCCTTTTCCAGCTCTGTCATCTTTTTGCCTTATAAATTAGCAATTTACAAAGAAGTCTTGATCCTTTTTTTATTAACCAAAGTAATAGATCAAGAATTCAGGGTTGGCAATAAAATATTCTTCACTGACAGGCTCTTTGTACTTTATTAACATCCAGCATATCGACAATGGCCACTCAGTGGTTACAATGCCCGCTTCACTAGACAGATGATCCCTATTGATACTATGGACGAAATCACAAATAGCAGCCAAAAGCCCCAACAGAAATCAGAAGTTCCTAAGGAGGCACCTAAAGAAAGCCTGCTTCTAAATCTGGCCTTTAATATAGCCATACCCACCCTGGTGCTAACCAAGCTTAGCGGCGACGATTACCTGGGCATCAAACTGGCGATCGTGGTGGCTCTGTCCTTTCCTATTATTTACGGTATTAGAGATTTCTTTACCCGCGGCAAGATCAATTTCTTTTCTGCACTGGGTGTGATCAGTGTCTCTATGACCGGCGGCATCAGTCTGATGGAACTGGATGCGATCTATATCGCGATTAAAGAGGCGAGTATTCCGCTGCTGTTTGGCCTGGCAACACTGGTATCGCTTAAAACCTCCCAGCCTTTAATTCATACCTTTCTGCTCAATGATTCAATTCTTGAGACCGATAAAATAGCCGCTGCTCTAAAGGCCAATAATCGCCAGGCTGAATTTGACCGGCTGCTTATTAATGCCTCCTGGATTCTTGCCGGATCCTTTTTACTCTCGGCAGTTCTCAACTATTTTCTCGCCATCTATATGCTGACGGCAGACCCGGGAACCATTGAATTTAATGAACAGCTGGGCAAGATGACTGCGCTGAGCTTTCCGGTGATTGCGGTGCCGGCAATGCTGGTGATGATTGGCGATATGTTCTATCTATTCAGAGGTATTAAGCGCCTGACCGGCATTCCTCTGGAAGAAATTATTAAGCAAAAATAACAGGTTAAGATTATGTGGTATGCAATTATCAGCGAAGATGTGGATAACAGTTTGGATAAACGCCTACAGGCGCGCCCTGCCCATCTCGAGCGTTTACAGATATTAAAGAATGATGGTCGCCTGTTTGTAGCTGGCCCGCATCCGGCTATAGATGCTGTGGATCCCGGTGAGGCCGGTTTTACTGGCAGCTTGGTGATCGCCGAATTTGATAATTTAGCCGCTGCTCAGCAGTGGGCTGATGCCGACCCTTATATGGATGCCGGGGTTTATAAACAGGTTACCGTGAAACCATTCAAGAAAGTTCTTCCCTGATCCTTGGTTTAGGCGGCAAATGGTTATCATTTGCCGCTGATCAGAGTATTATCCTCGCTTGTCTAACTGATCAGTCTAAAAAACCATGAATTATTTATTTTTGGCATTTTCTGTTTTTGCCCTCTCCCTTAGTAGCAATCTTTTAGCTGAAGTAGCTGAAGAGCTTTCAGCAGAAACTGTTGCAGAAGAAACCTTTGCAGAAGAAACGGTTGTAGAGGAAAAGGTTTACCCTCAGGAAAAGACGGTCTACGTTATCGATGAATTTTTTGTGCCATTGCGCGCGACACCCTGCTCTCGCTGCACTATTGTCCATCGCGGTATTAAAACCGGTAGCGAGATGCGTCTTTTGGAGGTCGTCGAGGGCTGGGGCCATGTAATTACCACGAGAGGTGTCGAGGGCTGGATGGAAGCCCAGTTTTTAATCGATGAGCCTATCGCACGTATAAAACTCATTCAGCAGCAGAAAGAACTGACCGCCCTTAAAAAGCGTAATAGTGATTTGGATAGCGACTTCCAGGCGCTGCGTGCAGAGTCAAAAGCACTGCGAGATCAGTTGAACAGCTCACTGGGTGACAATGAAACTGTGGCTCGCGAACTGGCGGACGTCAGGGCGATTTCCTCAGATGCCATTGCTCTTAACCAGCAGAATGAACAGCTGGTTAAAAATAATCATATGCTGCAGCGGGAAAACGATGCATTGAAAGCCAATGTTGATGACTTACAAAAAGATAAGCGCAACGAGTCATTTTTATATGGCGGTCTTACGGTATTTTTAGGCGCTATTCTGGTCGTCATGATTCCCAAACTGCGTGGCCGCAAGCGCTTTTCAGAGTGGCAATAGAGAGCATTAATTGATAGAAATAAAAGGTTAGTAATGAAAAAAGCTGTTGTTTTACTCTTTTTACTAATAGCGGGTTCGTTACTGCTCAGCTCCCAGGCGTTTACCAAGGACGTCAAAACTGATAAGTACACCAGCGAAAACCCCAGGGTAAAACTGTCCACCGAGATGGGTGATATTGTTCTCGAGCTGTACACAGATAAAGCGCCAGTCAGCGTCGATAATTTTATTAAAAACACCAACAATTACCACTACGACGGCCTGATCTTTCATCGGGTGATCAGGGGTTTTATGATCCAGAGCGGCGGTCATACCTTTGATCTCAGCTTCCGTGAATCCGGTCGCGAGCCGATTGTTAATGAATCCAACAATGGTCTGAGCAATGTTCGCGGTAGTATCGCGATGGCGCGTATTGCCGATCCAGACAGTGCCCAGGCTCAGTTTTTTATTAACCACAAAAACAATAAGCGTCTTGATGGCAGCCCGGCAAAGCCTGGCTATGCAGTTTTTGGATCTGTGGTCTCGGGCATGGATGTTGTCGATGCTATCGCTGCGGTCAAGGTGCGCTCGATGGGCATCTATCATGATGTGCCAGTAGTACCAATTCGTATCCTTAAAGCGCGCCTGCTAAATCCTGCGGTATGGACGGCTCTACCAGAACCTAAACCGCCTGAACCGGCCTATGAAATGCCGATTCCTCTGAATAGATAATTGCTATGACTGCATTAAGTATTAATCTCAACAAGGTCGCCCTGATTCGCAATTCTCGCGAGGGAAATTACCCGGATGTGGTCGAGCACGCCAAGGTCTGTATTGCCAATGGCGCCGACGGTATTACTGTTCATCCGCGTCCCGATCAGCGGCATATCCGCCCGGATGATGTACGCCGACTGGCAGCACTGGTCAAGCCCCTGGAGTCTGTCGAGTTTAATATTGAAGGCAATCCCTTTGCACCGGCAGCGGGCAGCTATCCTGGCTTTATTGAGTTAGTTGAAGAAACCAATCCCGACCAGTGCACATTGGTCCCAGATGGCGATGACCAGCTGACTTCTGATCACGGTTTTGATCTGCACAGTTCAGGGGAGCAGTTAAAGCCGATTATTGAGCATCTGCACGCTCTGGGAATGCGCGTTAGCCTGTTTATGGATCCCGAACTGGAGCAGATTCAACTGGCCAAAGAGATCGGTGCGGATCGCATTGAGCTCTACACTGGCCCCTATGCCGCGGCCTGGAGCAGTGATCAGCTGGAGTCTATTTTTCAGGATCATTTTGCTGCGGCTGAACTGGCAACCAACCTGGGAATGGGTGTAAATGCCGGGCATGACCTCAATCTGGATAATCTGGCCAAGTTTGCCAGTATCCCCAGCCTGCTTGAAGTTTCTATCGGCCATGCATTTACCGTCGACTCTCTGGCGATGGGGATGCCAAAAGCGGTGCAAGCCTACAAAGCGCTGCTCGGTTAAGTAAGCCTTGAGTAAGACCAAAACTTCACTCAGCCTCTCCTGTATAGGCGCTGGGCGCGCCGGGAAAACCCTGTGCAGGTTATTTGTCGAGCAGCAATCCGATCTTGAGATTTCAATTCAGCAGATTATCAATCGTTCTTCGGCTTCTACTGCAGAGGCGGTTGCCTTTATTGGCCAGGGCCAACCTGAGGAACGGTTTGAAAATCTGTTGCCAGCAAATATCTGGCTGATAGCAACGCCTGATGACGCCATTTCAGCGGTCAGTGAAAGACTCTCTGCATCTGGAATGCTGCGCAAGACTGATATTGTTTTTCACTGCAGTGGTTCTCTCAGCTCAGAGATTCTCTTGACGACTGAAGAGAGTGCCCATCGCGCATCGGTACATCCGATTCACAGCTTTGCCAATCCACAAAATTCTCTAGAGGATTTTTCGGGGACAGCCTGTGCGATTGAAGGCGATCCCAGCGCTACTGATATTTTGACTGCACTGTTTTCAGCGATTGGTGGAAAATGCTTTTCCTTAAACGCTGATAAAAAGGCGCTCTACCACGCCGCTACAGTGATGGCCTGCAATAATTTAATTAGCCTTTTGAGCCTTAGCCAACAGATGTTAGAGGCCGCTGATATAGATAGAAATACCACTGGGCAGCTACTGCAACCGCTAATCGAAAACAGTTTGAATAACTATTTTCGTAGCGGTGATGTCGACGCTCTGACTGGGCCTATATCCCGGGGTGACGGTACAACCGTAGCGGCCCATTTAGATAGTTTAAAAGACCATCCACAGTGGCAGAAAATTTACTCGAGTTTGGGTGAGATTGCGGTTAGTCTCTCTGCCCAGCAGGGGTTTGCCAGCAGCGAGCAGTTGGAAACCATATCAAGGCTTTTAAGTAGACAAGTAAATAGAAAAAAAAGTAGCCCAACAAGCGAGCCAAATAAAAAATGACCCATAAAACTGACAGCCCTGAATATCTGGCCAAAAAATCATTTTTTAATCGCCTGATTACCGTCTATGGGCGCAAGCCGATACTGGAAATACTCTCAGATAGCAGCCTGCAAATTTTCCGTCTGCATCTTGCCGAATCCAATCGTGGCGGCGGTATAGTCGAGCAGATTAAAACCCTGGCAAGCCAACGCAATATTGAAATCTGTTATCACAGCCGTGAGCAGCTGGCGCGTATCTCACGCAATAGCAAACAGGACCAGGGCGTTGCCTGCGATATTCACTGCCAGGGCTATGAGCCCTACGAGCAGGCTCTGGAACAGCTGCCCGAAGTATCCCAGCGACCCTTAATTGCCCTGGATGGCATTACCAATCCACAGAACCTGGGTATGATTATCCGCAGTGTTACCGCCAGCCCTGCCCATGGTTTGCTACTGCCGAGTAAAGGCTGCGCGGATATTGGTCCACTGGTAATCAAGGCCAGTGCCGGTACAGTGTTTAAGGGGAATATTCTGCGCTGTGATTCCCTCGCCCGCACGCTAAAAGAGTTTAAGCAGAAAGGCTTTGAAATCTGCATCCTCTCCTCCCATCAGGCCACCCCGCTTGCGGAGTTTAAGCCGACTGCACCGGTTATCTATGTGTTGGGCAATGAGACTGAGGGTGTCAGTAAAGAGATTGCTGCGTTAAGTGATCACCGGGTGGGTATTCCTATGGCCAATGGTGTGGAGTCGCTTAATGTGGCGATTACTGCGGCTTTAATTGCTTTTAACGGGCTTTAGCCTCTAGCTTTTACTCGCCTTTAAAGCCCATAGCGGCGACATTGTCGCGGCAATTACCGATACTACCAATGTCAGGCCGGCGATCACCGTAAAGGTCTGCGCCAGTCCCACTTGCTCTATGGCTACACCACAGGCCCAGGCACCCAGAGGTGCTCCGGCAAATAGGCAGAGCTGATAGACTGATGCAGCGCGGGATCGGTGTGAATGGGGTACCTGGTTATGGAGAATGGTGCGCCCCAATGTCATCGACATTCCCGAGAAGGCACCCCAGGCAAAGATCACCGGAAAGAGTATCCAGAAGTTGGGCATAAGGGCGACCGCTGCGAGCAGTCCACCGCGACCGAGAAAACTGATAATCATTAGGCGACCCGGTCGCTTAAAGGTATTTTTCTGGCGGCTGACCACAAAGTTGGCCAGTACAATACCCATGGTAAAAGTTACCTGGAGTATCGCATAGAGCCCTGCCCCACCCTGATAGGCTTCTCTGGCCAAAAGCGGCATACCAACCAGATAGACACCAAAGGCGAGAAAGCCTGTGGCGGTGACCAGCAGCAATAGATGCAGCAATGCTTTATCGGTTAGGAACAGGGCAAAGCCGGCACGCAGCTCTTGCCATGTTTCGCGCTTTGGCTCATCTGTGTCGGCTTTAGGGTCTGCTTTACTGTCGACAATATCCGCATCTATCACTAGCTGTGGATGGCTGCGTTTAATCAGTATTGAACTGAGGGCAAACATCAGCATCTGCACAATCAGCAATGTGGTCAGGCCCAGAGTATCGAGCTGGCCAGCGATCACAAAACCGATGCCCTGGGCAATAAACTGCACCATCACTACCTTGGCCACGGCCTGGTGCATAAGGTCCTGAGAGGCATAGCCAAGCAGGCTTTCCCGGGCCGGCTGGACAAAGGCCGAGATGCTTCCAAATACCATGCCAAACATCAGCAGTAGCGAGAAGGTAAGCTCTCCAGATAGGGCGGCACCAATCAGGATGGCAATTGGCAGGCTGTAGAGAAGATAGAGCAGCGACAACCAGGAGCCGCGATGGCGGCGATCTGAGATAACCCCGCCGGGTAGAATAAACAGCAGGTTGGGCAATAGTACCGCGAGCTGAGCAAGACCGAGACGGCTGGGTGATAGCTCCAAGACGCCGACTACTAACCAGGGATAGAGAACCGTGTGCAGCCCCATGGCCAGGTTGCTAGTGCCGATGGTTGCCAGAAAATGCCGAAAATGAAATTCCTGTGCTGCCACCTATTTGCGCCACTTGCGTATGCTGGATTTCAGCCACACAAGGCTGGCGGCAGCGGCAATAATAATCCCCAGAACCAGCAGTGCGATCAGCAGATTTTCCAGCAGTGAGCTGACCGAGACTTTATAGAGTTTGACTGCCATCAGTAAAAAGGCGGCACAGCCGAACATGGAAGCGAGCCATGCGGAGCGCTGCCTGATGGCTTTTTTTGTAGCGGCCTTTTTCAAAAGCTGATTCCTCTATTAACTTATTTATAACGCTCTTTTTTACACGCTCTTTTTTTACACGCTCTCAACCGGCATCTTTTACCCATTCACAGCGGATTTGAATATCCGACTGGTCAGGTTCGTGGGCTCCACCATCGGTGGCAAAAACAAAGGAGTGCAGTCCGGACATCTCTGTCTCCAGATGCACGGTTGCGCTGACCCAGTACATTTTACGCAGCAGCGACTCAAACTGTTCAAGCCAATAGTTCCACTCGTGCTCGACACCCTGATAGGATGCCCCAAAGTGCATCACTTCGGTCATCAGGCTGGCATCTGTTGCCTGCTGTTCTGGCACTGAAAACATTTCCCGATTGACCAGGCTCCAGGACTCTGCGGAGGGCAGCTGCTCCATGGCATCGCGGTTGTGACGCCGATGGTAGGCAACCTCGTCGGCGGCAATATTTTTGATGCAGCCGTAGACGACGGATTCACTGCGAATATCAGTATTCATTGTCTTCTCCCTGTCTGTCTAAAATCCTTTAAATAGGCACACTTGAGCCTGGGCTATAAATCCGCTAAAAACCTGACAAATTGCTCTTCATCCATGACTGGAATCTCAAGACTCTGGGCTTTATTTAATTTTGATCCAGCACCGGGGCCTGCGACCAGCTGTGTGGTTTTGGCGGAGACACTGCCGGCTACCTTGGCACCCAGATCCTGCAGTTTATCTTTGGCCTCGGCACGGCTCATTATTTCCATCGCGCCGGTCAGCACCCAGGTCTGGCCTTTTAGCGGCTGCGAGTCCTGAGCGGTTATATCTATATCGTCCCAACGGACGCCAAATTCACGCAATGCGCTAATAATAGACAAGTTGTCGGGGTTGCGGAAAAAATCACGAATATAATAGGCGACCACCGGGCCGACATCGTCAACTTCCAGCAGAGCCTCCTGGTCAGCATCGATTATTGCTTCGAGGCTGCCAAAATTTTTCGCCAATGTCTGGCCAGTTGCCTCTCCGACTTCGCGGATACCCAGCGAGAATAGGAATTTGGCCAGGGTTGTCTGCTTGCTATTCTCAATCGATTCAATCAGGTTGGCGGCAGATTTTTCACCCATTCGCTCGAGGCCGGCAATTTTATCCATACCCAATTCGTAGAGGTCGGCGACCGAATAAATCAGTCCCTGATCGACCAGCAGGTCAACCAGTTTATCGCCGAGACCATCTATATCCATGGCTTTGCGCGAGGCGTAATGCTTGATTGCCTGTTTGCTCTGGGCGGCGCAAAACAGTCCGCCGGAACAGCGCGCTACGGCTTCGCCCTCGACACGTCTTACCGGTGACTGGCAGACCGGACAGTTTTCCGGAAAGACAATCGGGCGGGCATCAGCCGGGCGTTTTTCCAGAACCACTTTGGCGACCTGGGGAATCACATCCCCGGCGCGGCGAATAATGACTGTGTCGCCGATACAGACGCCCAGACGGTCAATTTCATCGCCATTGTGCAATGTGGCATTGCTGACGGTAACACCGCCGACAAAGACTGGCTCAAGCCTGGCTACCGGGGTGATAGCGCCGGTTCTACCCACCTGGAATTCGACGTCCTGAAGTACTGTCATCTCTTCCTGAGCGGGAAATTTTCGGGCGATAGCCCAGCGCGGTGCCTTGGCGACAAAGCCGAGGCGCTGCTGCAGTTGAAGATCATTGACCTTGTAGACAATACCGTCGATATCGTAGGGCAACTGGTCGCGGCGCTCTTGCATAAGGTCGTAGTAATTTTCGCAGGCACCAATACCCTGCACAGTTTCAACATAGCGGTTGATTTTAAAGCCCCATTCACCCAGCGCTTCAAGCATATGCATATGGCTGTGCGGTGTTGCGCCGCCCTGAAACTGTCCAACACTGTAGGCACACATTTCCAGTGGTCGGCTGGCGGTTATTTTTGAATCCAGCTGGCGCAGGCTGCCGGCGGCGGCATTGCGCGGATTGACAAAAGCTTTGTCACCGGCGGCGATGGCACTGGCATTGATCTTTTCGAAGCCAGCGCGGGGCAGGTAGATCTCACCGCGAACTTCGAGTAATTGTGGAATGCCCTGGCCAGTCAGTCTCAGGGGAATACTGTTGATGGTGCGCACATTGGCAGTGATATCTTCGCCGACCTTGCCATCGCCGCGGGTGGCACCGCGAACCAGCAACCCATTTTCGTAAAGCAGGCTAACGGCGACGCCGTCGAGTTTTGGCTCGCAGGCATATTCAACCTGCTGATCTTCACTGAGGTTAAGACGATCTTTAATACGTTTATCAAAGGCCTCTAACTCTTCTTCGTTAAAGGCATTTTCGAGGGATAACATGGCCACGGCATGAGTGACCTGGGTAAAGGATTGCAGGGCTTCGCCACCCACCCGCTGACTGGGTGAATCATCGCTGACTAATTCGGGAAACTGCTGTTCGATTTCCTGCAGTCGGCGCATAAGTCGATCGTATTCACTGTCGGGAATACTCGGATCGTCTAGTACATAGTAGCGATGGTTGTGCTGATTTAACTCGTCCTTGAGCTGTTCATACTCAGTGAGAACCTGCTCGGGATTTTCTGCCATTTAAGAGACCTTTTAAGTCAGTGTCCTTGTAAATCAGTGATCCTGACTGCGTCGAAAAGAGACATCGCGGGCGCGCTGTCGGTAGTGATCAATTGTCTGGCGGGTCATGGAGCTGCGTGTTTCATCGAGAACGCTCAGGCTCAGTGCGTCGGACAGGGTATCTACCGATTCCGTCATCACTTCAAAGGCGGCTACTGGATCTTCAATATCCTCCAGTGCCATAAACAGGGTTACGCCAGGCGTGGTCATTTCATTGATGGTATTTAAATCAAAGGTACCCGGGTTGACCAGATTGGCCATGCTAAACAGCACTTCTCCAGAACCGTCTTCATTGAGATGGCGCTGGAATATTTTTAGCTCACCGAAGCGAAAGCCCACTTTTAAAGCGGCTTCCTGGAGATCACGACCGCTGAGCATCTCGCCTTTGGGGGCCATTAAATGCATAACCAGTATCTGCTCCTGCATGGTCTGGTTGTTGGCCCGCGCTGTCTGCTCGGTCTGCTTTTCAGGGATTTCTTCAGGTTCTGGCGAGTCGTTTAAATCGAACTGTTCCTGACGCGGCTGGTTAAAACCAAAGTCAGGTTTGTTGTCGAGCGCACGGCGCAGGTTTTCTTCGACCTGCTGAATGTCGTCTTCATCTCTGATACCGACCACTCTACCGCCACCAGAGGGAAACTGGCTGGCATTAAACAGATCATCATCCTCTTCACTATCGGCTTTTGACGATTTCTGCAATTTGCGAGAGGACATATGCAGATTTTCATATCGATGATGTTTAATACGCCGCGCGCCGTCCAGTATGATCGCCAGTAAAACCAGCAAACCTATGGCGATTAAAACTTCTCTTGGGCCAATTAAATCCATAGAGGCTAAATACTCAGCTATTTGTTACTTTTATAGTTGGGGAGAATGGCTGCTGCCAGACCCATCTTTACTTTTGTTGCCTTGCTGTCCTTTCCTATTCTGCCCTTTCCCACATACTCTTATTTATTGTTCTTAAATTATTATCAGGCATCCGCCAGTTCTGCGGCCTGATTGACATCTACGGTTACCAGGCGTGAAACACCGGGCTCGTGCATGGTCACACCCATTAACTGATTGGCGACTTCCATGGAAATCTTGTTGTGGGTGATAAAGATAAACTGCACCTGCTCAGACATCTCTTTAACCATATTGGCATAGCGACTCACATTGGCATCATCCAGAGGCGCATCGACCTCATCAAGCATACAGAATGGTGCTGGGTTTAGCCTAAATATAGCAAATACCATGGCGATCGCTGTCAAAGCTTTTTCACCACCAGAGAGCAACTGGATAGAGGCGTTCTTTTTACCCGGAGGTCTGGCCATCAGGGTGACACCAGTATCCAGCAGGTCGTCGCCGGTCATCTCGAGATAGGCGTGGCCGCCGCCAAAGAGTTTCGGGAACAGTTCCTGAATATGCTTGTTGACCAGCTCAAAGGTTTCTTTAAAGCGGGTGCGCGTCTCGCGATCAATCTTTTGGATTGCGGTCTTCAATGTGTTCAGTGCTTCTTCAAGCTCTGCATTCTGTGCATCCAGGTAATCTTTGCGCTCAGATTCAATTTTGTATTCGTCGATGGCGGCGAGGTTAATCGGCCCCAGTCGCTGGATGCGATTGGCGATCAACTGCAACTGCTCTTCCCAGTCGACCATCTCAGCATCGTCGGCAAGGTTTTCCAGCAGGGTTTCAAGGTCGCCCTGCTTTTCAGTAATCTGCTCTTCGATAGTGCGGCTGAGAGTGCTTATTTCCTGGGCGGCAATGCGCTGTTTTTCCAACTTGCTGCGCACAGCCTGAAGCTGATTCTCCAGTTCTCCGCGGAGTTTTTCCTGCTCGCGCATCTGGTGATCCACAGACTCAAGTGAGGTTCTAGCTGCGCCGAGCTCGTTATCTACCGCCAGTCTCAACTCGAGCTTTTCTTCCAGCTCAACTTTGTACTTGTCGGTGGGATCATCTTTGATATTAAAGGCTTCGCGCAGCTGTGCACGACGTTCCTGAAGTCTGGTTACCTGAACTTTAAGACGCTCGATACCTTCAAGAATAGAGGTTAACTGAGTGGTTAACGAGCCTTCGCGGACAGCCAGGTCGTGGCGCTTATCGCGATCCTGGCGAGACATCTGGCGACTGCTATCCAACTGCTGACGTAACTGATCGCGCTGGGTGACCAACTCTTCGCGCTGCTGGGTATCGGCATCCATTTTTTCAATGGCCTGCTGCAGTACCTGACGCGCGGTGGCGAGATTTTCCTGCTCGCTGCTCTGCTGTTGCTGAACATCGGCAAGTTCTTTCTCGGCGCGCGCTTTACGCGCTTTAAGCTGTTCGATTTGGACCTGGAAACCACTTAGCTGGGAGCGCAGATCTGCGTAGTTGCTCTGTTGCTGGGCAACACTGGCGGCAATTTCCTGACGTCGGGTCTCCAGTGCTTGCAGCTGGTTTTCATTGGCCTGGCGCTGGGTTTCCAGTTCGCTGACCTGGGTTTCAATCTCTTGCTTCTGATTGTTTATAGTAGCCAGTTCCTGCTTGCGCTTAAGGACACCGGCAGTGGCATCTTTGTCGCGCGCAACGCGCAACCAGTTGTTGCCGAGCCAGATACCATCGCGGGTAACTACCGACTCGATAGCAGACAGGGATGGCTGCAGGGCCAGCGCTTCAGAGAGGCTCTCTGCGGCATAAATATTATTGATCAGACCACGAGCTGCATCACCAGAGATCAACTCGCTAAGTAACTTGGCCTTGTTTCCCGAAGTCTGTACTGCGCTATTGCCTTTGCCGATTAACAGTAACTCACCTTTTTTAAAGTCATCGAGCAGACCAATATTGGCCGCAATATCATCGACGGCGACGGCTTGTAGATAACTGCCCAAGACAGTTTCTGCGGCAACTTCCCAGCCTTCATCTGGCTTGACCGAATCGGCAAGGCGAGCGTTGGCGCCGAGGCCTTTGGACTCGAGCCACTGCTTTTCAGCATCATCACCCATCGCCGCTTGCTGCAGCGCTTCCAGTGAGGCTCTGCGGCCTTCAAGGGTCTGCTGACGGCTGCGTGCCTGATCAAGGGCTGTGCTTAATTCTTTTTCACTGCTGCGCGCTGCTTCAATTTCCTGACTGTTGTCCTGTCGCTGAGCGTCGATGGATTTGCGCGCTACTTCTGCATCATTGAGCTGATCCTGAATCGCGGCCATCTCTTCTTCGGCCGGGCTGGCCTGAAAACTACTGGCT